>NZ_JBEAAL010000056.1:0-12538 GCF_040066075.1 Neorhizobium phenanthreniclasticum | reverse complement strand
TGACCCAGGTGAAGGACACCAACGGGCAGGTCGTCAATTACGGCTATAGCTGCCCGGACCTGCCTGGCTGCTATGCCAAGTCGATCAGCTATTCGGGTGCGGGGATCACGTTCTATTACGAGGACCGCCCGGACTTCCCCGTCATGGCGAACGGGTTTTTCAAAGCAAGGGTTTGTCGGCGACAGTGTTGAGAAGCGTTTCCGGCTCCTGAATGCTTGTCATGACGGACTCAAATTCAGGCGGCGTTCCAAATATCATGGCAGACATTCGTGCGTAGTCGGCTCTTAGTTTCTCGCGCATCTCGGGCGTTGGCGCCAACCGAAAACTACCGGGCACGGCTCGATCATATCGATGGTCCGGTGCGCGAAACATTAGCTCTTTATGCCGGCGGCAAGCCTCGGCGAGGTCAAGCATCGATGCAATGGCCTTGCCGTAGTCGGGATTCGTCCAAATTTGATGAACATCGTAGTAGTGGCGCGAGTATCGATTGAGGTCTGGAACTTTCAGCTCAGGACTATCCTGCATGCTTCGTTTTTCCGTCATCTCCGTCATCGCGTGAAGGATCAGAACTTTCTCCCAAAAAGTGCGCTCCGGCTTGACGGTCGTTACATTCTGGACCGTCAGGTCAGTGCCCTTTCGCATTTCCGAGGCAACGTATGGAATGATCTCTCGCTTCTCGGCCGGAACCGGATCCGGGCGTGCCCCGCCTTCGATTCGCACCGCCGCCTCGACATAGCCGCCGCTCGTGTCAAAGACGCTTCTGTATCCCAGAGCCAGTACGTCGAGCGCCTCCTTCTTCCGGTAGAGACCGTACCCGAAGGCGAGCGAGAAATGTCCCGTTTGTCCGATCTGTCCCTCGACCGTGGCGATTTCCTCATCGAGCAAACGCTTGAGCGGCCCGGACATATAATGCCGTGCAGCCTCGTCCACCTGCTCGGCCAGAGCCTTCTGTTGCTGATTGACGGAGGGGAGCGCTGCGATACCGGCCTCGAGCGGAACTTTTAGATCCGCCTTGTAGATGCCGATGTCAATGTCTTCGGAAAAACGCTGGATCAGGCCATATGCTTTGCTGAGGCTGGTGCCGCCCTTAAAATAGAGGCCAAGAGCACCGTCCCTCCGTCGGTTGAACAGGAAGTCGAGCACCCAGCAGACGTAGAGATCCTTCTCGATATTCTCGGCCCGCGTCTCCAGATCGGACGCAGCGGCGGAGAATAGTGCTCTCTGTTCGTCAGCGCTTGAGCGAAGGACATCAACGAAACCCTGGCGCATGTTCATCCTTTCCGTCGTGGCCCAGCGGAGTGCCTTCCTCCTCCGGGGGCGGCGGATCGGCGGTTATGGTCTCCACAGCCTGGTACATCCAGGCTGGGATGGCGTGGATGTTTTCGCGCAGATCCTCGACAATCGGCTGCCTGTGGGGGCTTCGTGCCACGTAGCGGACGATAGCATCGACAACTGCCTCCAGATTGGAGCGCTCGTCGCGAAACCAATGGAGGGCCTGGATCACTCGCATTGCCGGCCGGCCCGCCCAAAAAGCGGTCTTCGCCGAAATGCGCTTGAAGTCCAAGATGTAGATAACCGGCTTCGTGGCCTCGGCATCGCCGGCATTGGCCTCGATCTCTATGGTTCGGGGATATGTGTCCGCATAGATTGTCGACCTGGCGGGGACGGCCGTCGTCAGACCAAGATCATTGGCAGCCGTCATGCCATCAACGCAAACACGAAGCTTGTCACGTCGTGCGATGGCATCGATGAATGAGGCGCGTGGCGGAAACACCATCTTGCCGGTCAGTTGGCTAATAGCTGGCTTGTCGTAAAGACCACGATGAGGGCGGCGGATGTCGCCGCGATTGGTCAACCTCTGCAGGGCCTTTTCGACGGCATTGGGCGTTGCGATGTCGAGAAAATCGGAACGCGACCAAACGCCCGAAGGCGCCGCACCGGCAATCCTTTGGTGAATGCGTTCCAGAGTGTCCGATGTGGGATCCGGCATAACTATCCTACCGTGTGACCGAAGATTATATACAAAATTTGGTCACTTGCTGCAACCGTCGCTTTAATGACCAATTTTTATATCTAAACATTGGTCAGTAGAATGATTGCTCACGCTTTCATACAGTGCTTTGGCATCGTAAAGTTAACGGAACTTGGATTGCGATGTGCGATGTTTGGCCACGACAGACCGTGATCCGCTTTATCACCGCCATCGCTTTGCCGCCGAAATCATCGCCCACGCCGTATGGCTCTATTTCCGCTTCCCATTGAGCTTGCGAATGGTCGAGGACATGCTGGCCGCCCGCGGCATCTTCGTCTCGCATCAGACAGTCCGGCTTTGGGCAGAGAAGTTTGGTCGCGCCTTCGCCAACGACATCCACAGACGCACGGCCGGCCGGCTCGGCGACAAATGGCACCTCGACGAGATCGTCGTTTCGATCAGCGGCCAGAAACACTGGTTGTGGCGCGCAGTTGATCAAGATGGTTTTGTCCTGGATGCTCTGGTACAAAGCCGCCGCAATGCCAAGCCTGCCAAGCGCCTGATGCGTAAGCTGTTGAAGGGCAAAGGTCGAGCGCCGAGGGTGATGATCACCGACAAGCTTCGATCCTATGACGCTGCAAGACGAGAGATCATGCCAAGCGTAGAGCATCGTTCCCACAAAGGGTTGAACAATCGGGCGGAAAATTCCCATCAGCCGATTCGACGACGAGAGAGGATCATGAAGCGGTTCAAATCACTACGACATTTGCAACGCTTCGTTTCAATCCACGATCCGATTGCCAACCTGTTCCACATCCCGCGCCACGACATGACCTCCAACCATCATCGCGAACTTCGTTCAGCAGCAATGGACATGTGGGCGCAGATCGCTCGGATTTGATCGACAGCCCCAAGTAGAAGTGCCTTCAATCGCCCGATCGACGTTAAGTTTACAGTGCCCGAACCATAGATATGAAACCGAAACCCTTGTGGAGTACCTCGGACGCAAGATGAGGAGCATGGCAATGGGCAGAAAGCTCAAGCTGTATCTATTCGCTGGCCTGCTTGCCGGGCTAGCCTATGCCGCGTATCGGCCATTACCCATGCTGGCATCGATACTATTCACCTCCGGCTGCGATCAGGCAGAGTTCGAAGCCCGCGTAAAACGGGATCTGGCCGCCGGTCGGGCATGGGCACCAGGTGAAATGCCGACGGTTGACGAAGAACGTGCCTTGATTGCGCGTCTACAAAAGCAGGCGCAGCAAACGGGCGACTATGAGTCTGCCTGCCGCGCACTGACCGAGTGGGACGATGACCACACCGAACGTGGGAGTCATTAAGCCGAATCCCCATTACGCACGCCACAACCCGCTGAACTGAGACGCGATCAGCGCCAGCGCGGCGTCGACATCCGTCAGCACCTCGATCCCCTGAGCATAGGTGGAACTCCGGCTTTGTAGCCTCAGATGATGCTCCGTAGCGGATTCAATGGTCTCAATCCTCATCTTTCGGATCGATGGAGACATCCTCCACCTCGAAGTCCTCGTCCAATTGCACGCGGATCCAACTGTCAGGAAACTGCATCGGGGCCGCAAAGGATAGGAGAGTGGCGTCAGCAAAAACGACCACTGAACGAACGGCCAAATCGTCACGCAGATCCGTGGTCTCGATCACATTCTCGCCACCGACAGCGCCCTCGATCTCTTCGGCGATGCCATCGATGATCCGCCGCCAAACTTGAGGGCTCACCTCAAGAACCCGTTCGATGGCAGCGACGAGCGCTCCGGCATCTATTCCCGACCTGTCTTCCAGTTCAGGGTCCACGTTGACGTTGACATGAGCGCCAGTTGCCAAAAGGCGCGCCGTACCGAAGATAAAACCGTCGCCAATCTGCGGGCCGAGCATAACTTTGCTCGCAGCGATTGCATCTCGAAGTTGTTCGATCGGTCCCATCGCTACCTCAGCCTTGTTGATTCTGCCGGTACTCCGGCAGCGGGCTCCTGTATAGGAGCCGTTGGACGCGGTCGAGTCGTCGATTCGACGCCAAAGTCTGGCACTGGCGTGCTGATGATGAGTAGACCTTGCAATCCTCCTATCGATCAGAGTGCGCCGGCCTTATCTTTGCTGACGTGCTATCAATCGTGTCAATCGAACTTGGTGCATGATTGCCGACGCCATCTCTGCATCGGCTGGGGTGTGCCAGCTGCCTCTCCACCCGTTGCCTCATTCTTTGAAATCGGCCATAGAAGGATCGACAGCGCTGGGAGATTTGTGATTCGGCCAGATCATTTCCTGTATAAAGCGATCACAAGCAATAATTCCGGTAGCACGGCGATCAAACCGTGCCATCGTCCGAGAGAAAAATGAGATCGTTACTGCTTGCTTTGGTGATGGTGATCGCTTCAAGCAGCGGAGCTGTCCACGCGCAGCCTTCGACGCAAGACCCATCCCCGCCAGCCTGCGTCAAGGATAGCAACGCCGACAGTTGCTGGAGCGCCGGTGTCGCGGCCGAAAAGCGGAACGATGCTGCCGCTGCCCTGGCAAATTATGAACGCTCCTGCGCGGCCGGTTTTCAGATGGGCGGCTGTTACGAGGCCGGCAAAATCTATTTCCTCGATCCCGCCCGTCGGAACTACGGCATCGCGAAGGATCGGATGACCCTGGTCTGCGACTCCGATGATGCCGGGATAGGCCCCTATGCCTGCAAATATCTGGGCATCATCTATCGCAATGGTCTGACAGCGAAGCCGCAGGTCGATCTGGCGTTCCGGCCCCTGTCACGCTCCTGCTTCCTGCATAATACCGAACCGTTCATCGATGGAAACGGCTGCGAGATCCTGGCCGAAAGCCTCCCCACTGCTGACGACATGGGGCTTTCGGACGCGGCATGGCAACGCGACTATATCGCCTATCTGGCCTATGCGATGGGCTGCACCGACGACACGCCAGCGCTGTGCACCAAAGCGCGCGATAGGTACCTTCGAGCGATCGCGGCATCGGCGAGCTGGCCCGCCCGCTGCGTGGAGGAGCTGGAGCGGAGCCCGTTCCCCGGGACCTGCGACGCCGTGGCAGACCCGGGCATGAGCGCCCAGTTCGAGCAGCGGCAGAAGCTGCGCCGCACGCTCGTGCGCATGTTCCGCAATGCCACGGAGAATCCGCCGTCCGACGGATGACGCCGACGCGGCAACCGGATGGAAACCCGAATTCGTGGCCAGAGGCGAACTCAGGCCGCTACGCGATCCGAAAACCGCCGATCCGGACGAAGAACCTTAAAATCCTTATGTAGGTTTTCTGTTCCATTGCTACTCAGACCCCAGATCGTGATGCATCTGCGACATTCATTAGCAATCACGCAAAATGAGGCCGAATTCTCAGCGCGGTCGGCGTTACATTGAACTGCATCGCAAAGGCGTGGCGGAATTCAGCGACCAGTGAACACTGGGCATGCTTTTGAAAGCCTATCTGCGCAGCCAAGAGCGGGCGGACGATCCGCTGACACTGAGCGTGAGGGCATGTTCCTGCATCCGCCATATCTGCCGAGCCCTTGATGCCAGATAAGCGTCACGACATAATTCACGTGCGATTTCTCGGCATTAAATACTTGCAATGGCGCGACATGTTTGACTTGTTTTGAGTCGCATCATATACTTGTAATCGCGCAGCATAAAAAACTTGGTATGAAGCAATGGCCGCACCGAACGAAAAGCTCGCCAACTCCCTGGGCGTCTTGCAGGAGCTGCAAAGTGGGGGGCAGCGAATCTTTAAATCCAGCGAGTTTAGCCGTGCCCATCGTGAGCGGCTCTTGCAGCACGGGTTCCTGCGCGATGTCATCAAGGGTTGGCTTATGTCGACCGGGCCGCAGGCCCTGCCGGGGGACACGACACCCTGGTATGCGTCCTTCTGGGAGTTCTGTGCGCGCTATTGCCACGACCGGTTCGGGAACAACTGGTTCCTGTCACCGGAGCAGTCGCTCCTGCTGCACGCGGAAGCGACCGCGATCCCGCCGCAGGTCATCGTCAACAGCCCCAAAGGAACCAATAACTATCTGCAACTTCTCTTCGGCATCTCGCTTTATGATCTCAAGGTCAAGGAGATGCCTGCGCCCGAAGACATGGCGGAGAAAAATGGCCTGCGTGTCTACGCGCCGGATGCAGCTCTCGTCAAAGTGCCGGAAGGCTTCTTTCGGCGCACACCCATCGAAGCACAGGTCGTGCTGGCAGCCGTGCGTGACGTGTCCGGTATCCTGGGCCGGTTGCTTGATGGCGGGCATTCCGCCGTCGCGGGGCGCATCGCCGGGGCATTCCGCCGCGTGGGCCGCACCGGCTTTGCGGATGAGATCGTCAAAACCATGAAAAGCGCAGACTACGACGTTCGCGAAAGCGATCCTTTTGCCGAGCAGCCATATGTGCCCGCCATCATCACCGGCGTGCCACCCATCGTGGCCCGGCTTAACGCCATCTGGGAAAGCCAGCGCACGCCTGTCATGGAAATATTTCCCAAAGCGCCAGGGCTGCCCGCAGACAAAAGCAGCTACATGAAGTTCGTGGAAGACATCTACCAAAGTGATGCTTACCACTCGCTCTCGATCGAAGGCTATAGCGTAACGCCCGAACTCATCGACCGTGTGCGGCAAGGTGGATGGA
This sequence comes from Neorhizobium phenanthreniclasticum, assembly GCF_040066075.1. Classification (NCBI taxonomy): domain Bacteria; kingdom Pseudomonadati; phylum Pseudomonadota; class Alphaproteobacteria; order Hyphomicrobiales; family Rhizobiaceae; genus Neorhizobium; species Neorhizobium phenanthreniclasticum. The sequence continues at coordinate 5,923 of NZ_JBEAAL010000056.1, read as the reverse complement.
CCCCTGAGATCGATGAAAAGGATAGGCAAAGCCGCGATGCGCTCGCCGCGCGCGGCTACTGGCAGGCCTTCCAGAAAGTGAAGGATTCCGTGGCCGCTATTCTCGATGGCACGCCTCCTGGAGCGCTCGTACACGAGCAGCACCGGGATTGGTATCGCGAACTTTTCGGTCCGTCCGTGGCCGCGGGCATTCTCAAGCCAAGCGCCCTTGCCGGGTATCGCAATCATTCGGTTTACTTGCGCGGATCATGGCATGCGCCGCCGCGCGCAGAGGCGGTGCCGGAGGGCATGGATGCGCTCTTTGATCTGCTGGAGAAGGAGACCGAACCTACCGTGCGCGCAGTGCTGGGGCATTGGCTTATCGGCTACGTCCACCCTTATCCTGATGGCAACGGACGTATCGCGCGATTCTTAATGAACGCGATGCTGGCGTCGGGCGGCTACGCCTGGACGGTTGTGCCGGTGGAGGATCGTGACCGGTATCTCGCCGGTCTTGAGCGGGCCAGCGTCGATATGGACGTTCGCCCGTTTGCGGGCTTTCTGGCCGAGCGCGTGCAGTGGTCGATGGAAAAAGCGGCGGAGGATGCGAGATAGTTTGCGTAATTATCTCCTTAGTTCCTTTTTTCTCCCCAACTCACTTTGATTTTCTCAATCCTCCATCACTGCTAGCTGAGGGGGTGGGATGAGCGAGATTCTCACTGTTCGTAAGATCGCAACGCTTCTCAAAATCAATGAGAAGACAGCCTGCAAACTCGTCAAGTGAGGGGAAGATACCCGTCTTCAAGGTTGGCGGCTCGTGGCGGTTTGAAGCGGTGAAATCGAACGCTGGATAAAGCAGCGTTCAGCGCGGAACGGCAGCGGCCAAAGTTCGCACGACTAGGGTTAGTCGGGCGCGAAGGCGATCGGAAAGGACGATGGCTATATTGTCTCGGAGTGACAACAACTTGTGGCTGTCGGCGTGGGCTCCATAAGCTGTTGCGGGTTATAATATTTTGATGACCCCCTGATTTTTGGGGATGCGATGTTGGGGGGCGGGATCTTCTAGGATGGGTTGTGTTTTGATTGCGTTCTGATTCGCGTCGAGGGGGCTCATGCGACATAGTCGGGTAAGGTTTGTGGCTTTGGCCGCCACGGTATCGCTTTGCGTTTTGTCGGGTGGTGTGACGGGGGCGGCGGTCCTGGATGGCATGTTCGGCGGGGTTGCTCATGCAGCCGAACAGGGGCCGGCGAGTGGTGGCAACGGCTTCTTTACCCAGAAGATCGGCATCGACGTGCCTGCCTTCCGCGGCCTGGAGCCGAAGATCGCGCTTTCCTGCAGTTCTGCCCGCAAGACGAGGCTCGGCGGGCTTTACCAGGGCTGGCTGGGTTATGCCTGGGGGCTCGATGGTTTCGACGTGATCGAGCGGGCAAGTCCGGGCGTAGCCTGCCGGGGTCTGATATCCGAGGGATGAGTGCGGCCGGAAATGATTATCATCGTCCGCCCATTGCGCGATGGCGCTCCGGGCGTAATCGAGGCCGAAGAACAGACTCTCGTTGAGTAGCTCATCGCGCATGCGCCCGTTGAAACTCTCGACATAGGCGTTCTGCATTGGCTTTACCGGCACGATGTAATGCCACTCGACCTTGTGATCCTTCGGCCAGGCAAGGATGGCATTCGAGGTGAGTTCGGTGCCGTTATCGGAGACAATCATTCCGGGCTTGCCACGCCGCTCGATCAGCGTCGTCAGTTCGCGGGCGACAAGACGGCCGGAGATCGAGGTGTCCGGGATCGCCGCCAGGCATTCGCGCGTCACGTCATCGACGACATTGAGGACGCGAAAGCGTCTGCCGCAGGCGAACTGAGCACGGATTTGCGTACCCTTGTGCTACCGATTACGCATACACCTCCGTCAGACGCAGGTTCGCCGTACGTCCTAAACGCCCAATCCAGGTCGGCGACAACCCACCTAAATAGGTGGGTTCCAGGGAACAATGGTCAAACGTGACGTTGGCGGAAGAACGCTCCGGCTGCCACAAGTAGCCAGCCGAGGATCATCGTCGTTCCGCCGGTTGGCGCTGCCATCACAAACAGCCGGTCGCCAAGAAAATGCCGGGAGACGAGATCGCCGGCGAAAATGACCGTTCCTAATCCCAGGACCAGTGCGGCAATTGTGGCGGTACGAAAGAATTTCTGGCCAAGATAAAGTCCCAACAGGACCGGTGCGTGCGCCAGGCACATGGTGGAGGCGGAACCCAGAAACAGCGTGTCGCCTGCGTGGCTTGCCGCTGCCGCCAGGGCGACGCCCATGGCTCCCATCATGCCGCTCACAAAGAGAATCAACGGCCGCAGATTGTCGAGTCTTTCCATCGGCCTATTCCCGGTTCTGCATGTGGAGGGCCAGGCGCTCGACCGGTGGCCAGATAATCTCGCGCAGCTTTTCGTTGTCGATCGTCTCGTCCATCGCACGGCGGAAGCAGAGCATCCATTCGTCGCGCTCCCGAGGGCCGATTGCCGCGGCGAAATGGCGGGCGCGCAGCCTCGGGTGGCCATGTTTTTCCACATAGACCGGAGGGCCCCCGAGATAACCGGTGAGATAATCGTAAAGCTTCGCCTCGCTGCCTCTAAGGCTCGGCGGATGGATGGCACGGCAACGGGCTGCTTCCGGCAGCGTATCCATCAGTTCATAGAAGCGCTTCACAAGGGCGCGCACCGTCGCCTCACCGCCGATCGCTTCATAAAGTGTGATGGTTTCGCCCGCCATGCCATCTTCCCGGTGCTTTGTCTCATGGTGTTAGCGATACGGCATGATGACGGCAAGCGCCAAGGCGTCGCAGCCAAAGCCGCTGTTCATCTTGCCTTTCTTCTTAGGTGAGCAGCGATCTGCTCATGCCTCCGGTTCAATCGGGACCGGCATCCGTTTCTTTCGAATCGGGGTCTGGAAGCGAGCCTGTTCCTGGCGTCTTGTCTCGATCCGTCAGACGGTCTTTGGCATGTGGTCCAGCCGCCGGCTGCTTTGAGATCTCGGTCGATTTGTCGGCGTGCTCGACGGCTTCCTGAGCCTTCTTGTCTTCAGTCATGTCCTGTCCTTCGGCGTTTGGTATCGCCTGCTAAACGCTGGGGAAGGGGAAGAGTTCTGGAAAGCTCCGTTTGCTGATATTCGGGAGCTGGACGATGATTTTGCGGGTAACACCGGATCATCCTTGCACTGATGCTTCGCGTGGAGACTTCCTATTTCACGATGAGGACGGCGACTGTGGCATTCGTGACGATTTTCGCAGTCTGCTTTAGAGGATGACATGGCTGAAGCCGATACGTCCGCGAGAGGAAATGACGATAGGGGCACAGTCTTGGCCTCAAGAATGGCCGCTGCTGGAGAAATATGCGTCGGTGACGACGTCGGATGCGGTGTCTGCTTTGACCGTCGGCTCAATGATGGGCATCACATTCGTACAGCTCGGATTGCGCCTTATCGCTCTTCGGCAAGGTTACGGTCAGCACCCCATTCTTGAAGCGGGCATCCACCTTGTCCTCCTTGATCTCAGAGCCTAGCGGGATGCGGCGCTCGAAGCGACCGTAATAGCGTTCGGAAAACTGACGGTCCTTGTCTTCCACCTCGGAGCGCTTTTCTCCTTTCAACGTCAGCACGCCGTCATTGAGCAGGACCTCTATATCCTTCTGCTCAAGGCCAGGAACCTCGGCCGACACCTTGATCTCTTTGTCATTGTCTGAGATCTCCACGCTCGGCCAGGCACCGCCGAACGCGGAGGGTCGTCCAAAAGCCGGCAGACCGGAACCAAAACCACGGAAGGCGTCGTCGAATAGCCGGTTCACCTCACGATGCAGCGACAGAAACGGATCGCGATCATCATCACGGAAAAAACTGGGAACCCGGCTGCCGCCGTTGTGGCCCCAGGGAATCAGATCACGGACACTCATGGTTCGTCTCCTTTCCAATTCACTTTGACGGGATAAGCTCCTTTTGCGGCGCCAGGCGATGGCGCCTGGCGCCGCTTGCCATGGCCCTGGCTCAGGCCGCCTGTTTGTCGGCCTCGATCTGCCTCGTCTCGGCCTTCGGTAGAGCCAGGTCAGTCGCAATCTCGATCCGGCGCGGCTTCATTTCTTCCGGAACCTCCCGCTTCAGATCGATGGTCAGCAGACCATTGGCGAGATTGGCGCCCACGACCCTGACATGATCGGCCAGCTCGAAGCGGCGATCGAACGAATGGCCGGCAAGTCCGCGATGCAGATACTGGGCCTCTTCCCCGTTCGCCTTCTGACCCGATACGAAGAGCATGTTCTGTTCCTGGGTGATCGTCAGTTCGTCCAGTGAGAAACCCGCAACCGCCATGGTGATGCGGTAGTCATCCTCGCCGGTCTTGACGATGTCATACGGCGGCCAGTTGTCGATCGTCTCGATACGGGTTGCCGCCTCGAGCGCATTCAACATCCGGTCGAAGCCGATGCTGGACCGGAACAGGGGAGAGAAATCGAAAGTGGTGGTTCTCATAGCCACATCCTCCTTAAAGCAACATGGATATAAGACGGCGCCGAGTTCAAAGCCGTCGTCGACGCCCGCTCAGCTAATGCCGGTCCCGAGGCACGCGGCGGGTCAGATGGAACGTTCAGCTTTGCAATAGCGGTCTGCGGTATCCTCCCTTCCAGGACTTGAACGGGCCGACGCGGTTTTCACGGCTGCGGCCCCCGGTTCTTCGAGGGCAGTTTTTTGCAGGGTCGAAGGAAACGGGCGGCGGCTGGCGCGGAAAGCACTGGTCGGTGCTGTCGAGCGCCTTCAACGCGTCCAAAATCTCGTCAAAGGAGACGGCGCGTTCCACACCGGGAAGTCGGCGCAGGGCTGGCATGGATTCGATTGCCGATATATCGGAGGCCCACGAGGCCAGGATCGCTCGCTTTTCGTCGCTGCCGATCTTCTCGGCCGCCAGAACGTCGCTCGGGTGGTCGAAATGGAACGCCGGATGCAGCACAAGCTCAGGGCCAATCGCCATCGCTTGCTCCTGGGCGGATTTGCTATCGTTTTCCTTTCTCATGTCTGGCTCCATTGATGTTTAATCGATGGATCTTGCTATGGTTTGTGTTCCGAGGGCTGGAGTAGCTGCTTTTCGGACAACCCACGCACCTCTTGAACCATTGTCTTCAAATGGCGGGGCTCGCGGATGCCCTGGCGATAGAGTTCCACAACGATCGTAGCTATGCGCTCTCCCTCCTCCGACTCCCTGGCAATCCCAGTACCTGCCCGGATTTCATCGAAGACTTGTTGGCAGACAGCCAGATCGCCGTCAAAGAGCGGCATTTGCGATCGCTTGATCATTGTCTGACGCTCCTCACCGTGGATGAAGGCCCGCCCTTCGGGGCAGGGCGGGCCTGTGTCGATCGAACTAGAAGTCCATGCCGGCGCCCGCGGGCATCGCCGCGGCGGCAGTTTCCTTCTTCGGCTTTTCGGCGATCATGGCTTCGGTCGTCACCAGAAGGCCGGCGACGGACGCGGCGTCCTGGAGGGCGGTGCGGACCACCTTTGCCGGGTCGATGACGCCTTGAAGATAGAGGTCACCGTACTCGCCGGTCTGAGCATTCCAGCCATAGGAGAATTCGGTCTTCTCCCTGAGCTTGCCGACGACGATGGAACCTTCCGCGCCTGCGTTTTCGGCGATCTGACGAACCGGTGCCTCGATCGCCCTGCGAACAATATCGATGCCCACCCGCTGGTCGTCATTGGCCGTCTTGATACTGTCGAGAGACTTGACGGCACGCAGCAAGGCAACACCACCGCCAGGCAGGATGCCTTCTTCAACAGCTGCGCGCGTTGCATGCAACGCGTCATCGACGCGGTCCTTCCGTTCCTTCACCTCGACTTCCGTCGAACCGCCGACGCGGATGACGGCAACGCCGCCAGCGAGCTTGGCAAGACGTTCCTGCAGCTTTTCGCGGT
>NZ_JBEAAL010000055.1:0-15853 GCF_040066075.1 Neorhizobium phenanthreniclasticum | reverse complement strand
GCGTCGAACCGAAAGTGGCGCTCAAATCCGATGGATGTTCTCGACAGACCAAGCCCGCGAAAAGATGGCAAAGTCTTATCCAATACCTTTGCTCAACGAGTCATAATCTCTGGGACGTCACACTAGACGAGCTTCACGTTTTCAGGTCGCGTGCTCTGCGCCGGGCCGCTGCTCGACGCTCCGCGAAATGGGCCTCGACCTCATTGTCCGGAATGTCGGACCGGGTGTCATTCAGCGCCTCGAGCACCTTCGACCGGAACCAGGCATCATGTCCCTCGCTGCTAGTCACGAGCTCAAGCGGGAGAGAGCCTTCGTTGGCAGTTCGGGTCAGCAGGATCCGCACGGCATCTGAAACTGTCAGCCCCATGCTTTCAAGCACGGCGGACGCACGATCCCGGACCTCGGCATCGATGCGAGTTTGAACAAGAGCATTTGCGGCCATGAGCGATTCCTCTTTCAGGCAAAATGTAATGCAATCGAATGACAAATACTAGCATTCTCTACATGCGGGAGATGTTTCTGCATACATAGGACCGCAGATCTGCGTGCTCGCAGTCGGGAGATGAAGCGACCTGAGCACGCTGACTACCCGGCTTCTGGTTGAATAGCTCGTTCTCGCCTCGGTTCTGATGTCGTATGCCATGTTGGTACTCTCTGTTGATCTCCTAGGCCGCTTCCAAGCCTGCCCGCTTTACGGCAGCCTTATGCGACGACGGGTGCTGACTTGCGCTGCTCCCTATGCCGCCTGGGCATTGACCGACGAAAGCCCTGCCGGGGTCTGCTTCGAGAACCGGTACGTCGTCAAATCCATCCGCTCAAGCCGCCCGCGCCTCGGCGATCGCCTCTTTCAGCCCCTTTTCGTCGAGCACTCCGGCGAACGTGGTACGCCCGATCACGAACGAAGGCGTGCCTGCAAAGTTGAAGGCGAGCGCCTGGTTGTAGTTCCGGTCAAGAAGACCGGAGATCTTGGCGGTGTGCGTGTTCACGGCCGCCGCGATCTCCTTCATGGTGAGGCCCGCGCCCGTGAGGGCCTTCTCGACGTCTTCTTCCGTCAGCTTTCCTGTCGTCTTCATCAGGGCTTCCATGGCTGTCTCGTATTTGCCGATCTGTGCCGCACCAAGAACAGCCTGGGCAGCGAAGATCGAGGCGCCACCGAAGACCGGCCAATCCTTCAGCACGAGCCGGACATTGCCGTCCTCCCGGACGACTTTCTCGACCGTCGGATGAATCTTCTTGCAGTAGGGACACTGGTAGTCGAAAAACTCGACGACGGTGACGTCGCCTCCGGGATTACCGAGAACCGGTGCGTCCGGATCATGGAAGACGGTCTTCTCGGTGATCTCCTGGCTGAAGGCGAAGCGCGGGAGGACGGCGCCAAGAGCGGCGCCGCCGGCGGTGACGGCGAGCAGGTTTCTGCGGGTGATCATTTCATACTTCTCCTTTTCCAGATTCTTCCGGTCCGAGCACGACAACCTTCGAGCCCTTCGGCACGCGGCGGTTAAGATCGATGATGTCGTGGTTCAACAGTCTGATGCAGCCTGAGGACACGGACTTTCCGATCGTCCACGGCTCATTGGTCCCGTGGATACGGTAGAGCGTGTCCTTCCCTCCCTGGTAGAGATAGAGGGCACGTGCCCCCAGAGGGTTTCTGATGCCACCCTCCAGGCCCGCCGCCAAAGGGCCGTAGCGCTCCGGATCGCGCTTGATCATGTTCTGGGTCGGCACCCAGCCCGGCCACTGGGCCTTGCGGGCGATATCGGCTTCGCCCTTGAATTCCATGCCGGCCCTGGCGACGCCGACGCCGTAGCGCATCGCCTTACCGTTCTCCATGACGAGATAGAGAAACCTGGCATAGGGGTCCACGACGATGGTGCCCGGCGGATATCCGGTCTTGTAATCCACCACCTGACGGACGTTCCCCGGATCCATTTTGGAGACATCGACGCCGGGAATGGTCTCTTTCCCATCTTGTATCGGCGCATACATGCCGGCCAGGGACGGATCCCCCTTCGGGGTTTCGATTTTCGGAGGTTCCGAAGCCGTTTGGGCACAGGCCGACAGCCCCATGACCAGGAGCAGCGCGATCAGCGGGAGCCGCGGAGCGATCACTCGGGCAGGTGTCATTCCGATATTCCTTCCTGAGTTTTAAGTTCCTGGATCTTCTGCGCGAGAGCCTCGCGGGAGATCTCGCCGAGATGGGATCCGATCAGTGTGCCGTCGGCTGCCAGGAAGAGCGTGGCGGGAAGCCCGACTGCCGAATAATGGCGGCTCAGGAGAAGCTGCGGATCGAGCACGACTTCCGACGGTTCAAGGTTCTCGTTCCGAAGGTAGTCAGCCACTGTTGCCGACTGCTCTCCCTGGTTTGCAAAGACGAAGCCGACATCCGACGTTCTGGCGGCGAGTTCGGCCATCATCGGCATCTCGCGGCGGCAAGGCGGGCACCAGGTCGCCCACAGGTTCAGCACCGTGGGATGTCCCTTGCCGCCGACCGTGCTTTGGGTGCCGGTCAGGGCTCGGAAAGTGGAGGCCATAGGTGGGATCTGCGTGCTGGAATAGGTGAATGCCGCGGTCGCCGTTGCTGCCAGGACGCCCGCCGCAACGCTTGCAGCACCCCATGCGACAAGCTTCCGGCTGTTCAGGAACAGCACGACCATCATCAGGGCCATGCCTGCTACGCCTCCGCTCCAGGAGAAGCCGCCCTGCCACACAGCCAGGACGCGCCAAGACTCTGAAGCGAAGCTGTCGAGATGCTGCAGGACATGCCCCAGACGCGCCGCGGCGAGACCCGCGAGCGTCGTCCACGACGACCATCGACCGAGCCTGTCGTCGACCCGGTGCGCAAGGACGGCGGCCACGGCAAGAAACACGATCATGCCCACGATGGCAGCGAATCGTTCCGCATCGAACGCGAAAGGGCCGAAAGATACGGCGTTCATCAGAGGCTTTCCTTGAGCGACGCGGCAGAGGCGGCGACGGCCTGCGTGGTGATGTCACCGACCAGCCGGCTGGCTTGGACTTCGTTGTTGCCGGCGTCCAGAAACAGCATCGTCGGGGGGCCGATGACCTGCAGTTCCTTCATCAGCGACCGGTTGGCCTCGGTGATCTTGCTGAGATCGACGGAAATCAGGCGAACGCCCTCAAGCGCGTTTGCCACCGTGGCGTCCGAAAGGACGGACCGCTCGATCACCCGGCACGTGACGCACCAGTCGGCCGTGAAATAGACAAGCGACGGAGCGCCGTTTGCATCGGCTTTCAGCAGCGAGGACAGCTCGGCGGCCGAGGCGGCGGACTGGAACGAGTCCTTGATGATTTTCTTCGCCGTTGTCGTATCGGACCGCGCAGCGGCGATGGGCGCGAGAGGTTTCAAGGGATCGGTTGCGCCCGAAAATGCGCCGATCGCCAGCAGGACCCCATAGAGACCTGCGAGGAGGCCTGCGGACTTGGCAAGCCGCGCGGCACCACCCGCCTCGGGTCTCATCTGGTCGAACGCGCCGATGAAGACCGCGAAGGTGATCGCCAGAACAGACCACAATAGCAGACCGGTGCCGGCCGGCAGGAGACCATCCGCAAGCCACACAGCGGTGGCGAGGAAGAGGAACCCGAAGACCTGCCGGACGCGTTCCATCCACTGCCCCGCGCGGGGAAGAGGACCCGAGCCGAACGTCCCCATCAGGATCAACGGAATTCCCTTGCCAACGCCGAGTGCGAAAAGTGCCGTCGCGCCGAGAACAACGTCTCCTGTCTGCGCGATGTAGAGGAGCGCACCTGCTAGCGGCGCCGTGACGCATGGGCCGATCACCAGCGCCGAGGAAAACCCGAGTGCCGCCGAAGACGCCAGCGACCCCCCGGAACCGCGGGCTGGCGCGACCCGGTTCCTGAGGAAGGAGGGAAGCTGCAGCTCGAACAGCCCGAAGCTGGACAGGGCGAGCGCCATGAAGATGGCGGCGACGACGAGCGTCGCGGTGGTCGATTGCAGTGCCACCTGGAAGCTCTGGCCCCACCACGCGGCGACGACGCCGAAGAGGCTGAAGGCCGCAGCGAGCGAGAGGACGTAAGTCAGCGACAAGGCAAATCCGCGTCCGGCAGAAAGGCTCTCGCCTTCCCTCGAAAGCGTCGCTGCGAGGATCGGGTACATCGGAAACACGCATGGCGTGAATGCCAGCAGCACGCCAAGACCCAGAAACCCAGCAATCAGAAACAGCACGCCGCCGCGGTCGAGGAGAGAACCGACCACCCCGTTGGCCGACTGGTCTGATATGCGGATGCCCGGACCGTCGACCGGCTCCGCCGCCGCCTTGGACACGAGTGGAAAGGCTGCCTGTGACTGAGGCCTTGCTGGCGAAACTGGCCCGTCAGCAGCCGGATCCATAGCTTGTGCGAGCGTAGCGGGATCGATATCGACCGTGGTCGGAGGGTAGCAGAGACCGCCGTCCTGGCAGCCCTGGTAGGTCACCTTTAACATACCCGCCGTCGGGGCGACGAGAGTCGCGGTGGCCGTGCCGTAGTAGACCTCGGTGCTTCCAAATCCGGGATCGTCCTTGATGACGCCGGGCGGAGTTGACATTTCGACAGGCTTTCCGTCGTCGCCCGTCGCACTCAGATATTCCCGATAAAGGTAGTAGCCGTCCTCAAGCTGCCATCTTAATGCGATGTCAGGACCGTCGCGGCGGGCTTCCATACGAAAAGCCTTCTCCATGGGCAGCGGCGGTTCAATGACAGGCGCGGCCGCGGCGGCGGCAAAGGTCACAATGAAACATGATACCGACAGGAAGAAACGCAAGGCTCCGCTCCGTAGCTTGGTTGGAGCGGCGGTCTCGCTTCCCAACCTTAAGGCAGCCTTAAGGTGACGGGAGCAGGGGGAGAACGAACTGCGATGAGGATGTGATGCGCCTGCTGGTGGTTGAAGATGACGAGATCCTGTTGGACGGTCTGAAGGTCGGGCTGCAGATGTGCGGCTTCACGGTCGATGTCGTGACCTCGGTTGCCGACGCCGACGCGGCCATTGATGCCGACAGCTTCGACGCTGTCATTCTCGACCTCATGCTTCCCGACGGATCAGGGCTCGACGTGCTGGCAAGGATGCGCCGATCCGGCGACCGCACACCCGTCCTCCTCCTGACCGCAAAGGACGAGGTCGCCGATCGGATCGCGGGACTGGATGCCGGAGCTGATGACTATCTGGGCAAGCCCTTCGATCTCGACGAGGTCGCTGCCCGACTTCGCGCCATCGTGCGCCGCGGGCACGGCAGGGCTGCCGGACATCTCGAATGGAAGGACGTGATCCTCGACCCGGCACGTATGTCTGCATCGCGTGCCGGCATCGCCGTCCCCCTCTCCCGACGGGAGTTCGTAATCCTGCGGGCGTTGATGGAGACGCCGGGAGTCATCCTGTCCAGGTCGAACCTCGAGGAGAAACTGTATGGATGGCAGGAGGAAGTGGAAAGCAACACCGTCGAAGTTCATGTTCACAAGCTCCGGTCCAAGCTCGGTGCGTCGATTATCGAGACCGTGCGTGGCGCGGGCTATCGGCTGAGGGCGGCGCAATGAATTCCATACGGGTAAGACTTTTTGCGATCCTGCTGGCCACGACCGGCTCCGTCTGGCTCTTCGCCGCGGCCTGGATCTACGCCAGCACCCAGGCCGAGGTCGAGCGCGTCCTCGACGCCCGCCTGATGGAAGCGGCGCGGATGGTGAGTTCGTTGATCACGGATCATCGGATAGATCCTGCCGCGGCGGCAGACGCGGCAACCGCGAATGCTCCGCCTCCACCGTTCGAGGAAGCCAGCGGCAGCTACAGCCGGCAGCTCTCCTGTCAGATCTGGTCGCTGCAAGGCAACCTTGTCAGCCGGTCCGAGAGCGCGCCCGAGACCTCGCTGGCCAGCCACACGAATGGCTTCGAGGAGACCGAGATCGACGGAGAGCGGTGGCGCGTCTATGCCGTCGTCAATCCATCGCTGGGCGTTCGCGTGCTGGTCGGAGACAGTCTCGAAATCCGTGACCGACTGATCGGCGACGTCATCAAGGGGCTTCTTCTTCCCGGAATCGTCATTCTCCCGGTCCTGGCGGCTCTGATCTGGCTGAGTGTAGGTCGCGGCCTCGCTCCGTTGACCCGCATTGCCGAAGGACTTGCAGGCCGTTCCGCCTCCGAACTGCATCCGGTCGACGACGGCACGGTCCCGCAGGAAGTGCGCCCGGTCATCCGGGCGCTGAACAGCCTGTTCGGTCGCGTGGCCGAAGCGCGCGACCGCGAGCGGAGCTTCACGGCTTATGCCGCCCATGAACTGAAGACGCCGCTCGCAGGGCTAAAGACCCAAGCGCAGATCGCTCTCCGGACCGACGACCAGAACGTCCAGCGCGAGGCGCTATCGCGCATCTCCACCAGCGTCGACCGAACCAGCCGGATGGTCCGGCAGCTTATCGATCTTGCCGCCATAGATGCGTCGCAGGGTGTCTCTACAGACGAGCCAGTCGACATCGCCGTCCTTCTCGGCGAGATCGCCTCGGAACTGGAGACGCAGCTTGCGGCCAACGACGTCCACGTGGCGGTGGAACTCGCCGATCAGACGCAGCGCCCGACCATTCTGCGAGGTGACAGGGTCCTGGTCCGTCTGGCGATCCGCAATCTGCTAGAGAACGCCATCCAGCATTCGCCGAAAGGCGAGGAAGTCAGGTGCCGCATCGTCGCGGGTCTAAGTGAGGCTTTCGTCGAGATCCTGGATCAGGGACCGGGAATCCCGCAAGCGGAAGAGCAGCGTGTCACGGAACGCTTCTTCAGAGGATCGAAGGCCCATGGCCGCGGGAGCGGGCTCGGACTGTCGATCGTCCAGATGGCGCTCGATCGTCTCGGGGGCAGCCTGACGTTCGAGAGAGGCGGCCGCTGGTTTACAGCAAGAGCCTGCTTTCCGCTCCGACGGTCTCAGACCCGCGTCCAGTTGAAGCATCCCGCTGGCAGGATCGAGTTGCCGATCAGGAGCGCGCCATGATCGTAAAACTGCTTCGCATCCCCTCCGCCGGACACCGATCCACGCGAGAGCATCGGCATGGCCGAATTGCATGACTGTTTCTCGATCACCGAACTGGTGACACTGGAGGATCTCGGCCTCAGCACCGAAGGGCGCGCCTGGAAGGACATGCTCGACGGTCTCTATGATGCAGATGGCAGCCTGCCCTGCCAGATCGACGGCGGCCTGAAATGTTTCGGCCATCCGGTCGGCGCATCGGGCCTTCGCATGCTCTATGAAGCCTGGCTGCAATTGACCGGCCAGGCCGGCAAACGCCAGCTCAGAGATCCGAAACAAGCGCTGACGCATAATCTCGGCGGCGGACCGGCCCAGAATGTCTGCTCCATAACAATTCTTGGTGGAACTTGATAACGACTTAAATCTGCATAGAAATCGGCAGATCGGCAGCACCCACACTGTTTGGAGGCTGTAAAGGCGGCAGAGACGTTTTCAGGCTCGTTGTCTCCCTACTGACCTTGCCGGAAGCATTGCGGTGCATTCGCTTAGCGCCGAATAACATTGCTGGAGCTTTACCAAACATTATCCAATGGTGGGCGAAGTTGAAGCTCCTCCACAACCCGATAACGCTTCGTAGCCGACAATTTCGCGCTCACTGCAACTTCGGAGCGAAAAACACCGTTTTATTTGCGGGTTCTTGATGAGAATCGAACCGTCACTCTACAAGTTGTGGGAGCACTGACTTCATAAGCTTTTGATTTGCCGGCCGTTATTATTCCCCACTTCAACCCCACCGCGGCGGTACGCCGATATGGGCCTTGAGTGCTTCCGTAAACGCCCTGACCTTGGCGGACGGCACCTGGAGGGCACGCAGGAGATAGATGCTTGACGATCGCTCGTTCCATCGCTCGCCGCGGAGCTTCAGCCGGATGAGATCACCTGCCTGGACGGATGGCCCCGAAACCCAGCTTGGCAAAAAGGCCACCCCCATTCCGGAGATCGCGGCGCTATTTAGCGCTTCAAAATCATCGGACCGGAAAGCCACCTGTTTGCAGGCTTCGCCGGCGGGGCTTCCGAGAATGTCAGACCATCCGAGCAGATCATTGCCATGGAGCTTGTCGAGAAGGCGATGATGGCGGAGCGCATTCTCGTCTTCCGGCTCGCCATGCTGTTCGACATAGCCACGGCTTGCAACGAGGATGCGGTCAAGCGGAGCAAGCTTCGTGGCAATCAGGGAGCTGTCCGCAAGCTCCCCCATCCTCACCACTAGGTCGAGCCGTTCGGCCACGGGATCAGCCAGCCGCTCGGTAAGATCCAGCTCGACATGCAGGCCCGGGTGTTCCTGCGCTAGCGAGGCGAGAACAGGAATAACATAGCGTTTCCCGAAAGTCGGGAAACAAGCGATCCGTAGCGTGCCGCTGACCGCACTATCGAAGGCGGCAACCTCGGCATGGGTATCGGCCAGATCATCGAGCAGGCGCTGGGCGCGTTCAAAGAGGTGACGGCCCGCATCCGTCAATGACAACGCCCGTGTCGAGCGAACAAGGAGAGTAACGCCCAGGTCCTGCTCGAGCGAATCGATCTGTCGAACGACAGCCGAAGGCGTGACAGCCCTACGCCGAGAGGCAGCAGAGAAGCTCCCACTGCGGACAACATCGACGTAAACAGCGAGATGTTCTGCGAACCGTGGGTCTCTCATCTTTGCCTACAGCGCAAAACCGTTTCGACCATTCAGTTCGTTATCATCTGCGGGCATCCGGAGCACTTTCCTTCTCGTCAACGGGCGGCAGCCCAACAAACAGAAGGAACACTCCAATGGTCAAGGTCTTAGATACAATTCTCTCCCAGTCCGCCTATTCCGCAGAGATCGACGTTCCGCTCGAAAAGATCGACATTGCCGACTGGCTCTTCACCCTGCCCGAAGCCGAATACCTGCGCTGCTGCCCGCCTGATCACATTGCAGCCGGCGTCACATGGACCGACGACGGTCGTCGCATGTCGATCAATGTTGAGCAGATCGGCTCGGGCCTCGTCGTGCAGCATTATGTGGCTGAGGTCGCCGAGCCTGCCTACTGCCGCATGAACTCGATCTCCGATGTCTTCACAGCCAACGGCCGGACCCAGGTCAATGTCGTTTGGGAACTGATTGCCGAGAAGATCGACGATGGCAGGACCCGCTATACCAACAGGGTTACCGCCCATCCGACGGATGTGTTCATGGCTTTCCTCAGCGAGCACAGCATCAAATTCGAAGATGCTGCAGCAGCACGTCAGGCCGCAGGCGGCGACCACAACAGTCGTGAGACACCTCTCTTTGCTGCAAGCATCGCCCGCCGGGCCCTTTCCAAGTAAGGAGATATCCAAATGAAGGCGATCATCTTCGATGACTTCGGAGGCGCGGATGTTCTGCGCCTCGCCGATGCACCCATCCCCGAATTGCGCCCAGACGATCTTCTGATCAAGGTCGTGGCGGCTGGTGTCAACCGCGCCGACCTTCTTCAACGCGAAGGCGTCTATGGCTTGCAGAGCTACGGAGACAGCCCTATTCTCGGGCTTGAGGTCGCTGGCGAAGTCGTGGCCATTGGAGACACCGTTAGCGGTTTTGCTGTCGGGGAACGTGTCATGGGCATCGTTGGTGGGGGCGCATATGCCCAGTATGCGCGCGTCGATAGTGGAATGGCAGTTGCCATTCCGGCCGGCTTGTCCTTCATGGAGGCTGCCGCAGTTATGGAAAGCTTCATCACGGGCTGGGAAGCGCTTGCACATCTCGGACAAGTCGCAAAAGGCGAGACCGTTCTCGTTCATGCTGCTGCAGGCGGTATCGGATCGGCTGCCGTCCAGCTTGCAAAGACTGCCGGAGCCACTGTCCTGGCCACTGCTTCGGCAAGCAATATCGACAACGTGCTGTCACTTGGCGCCGATGCTGTTTTTGATTACAAGCGGGTGGATTTCGAGGCGGAAGTTGTTGATGCGACGGCGTCTCGCGGGGTCGATCTGATCATCGACTTTGTCGGCGGGTCCTACCTCGCCCGCAACATTCGTAGTCTTGCTCCCGGTGGTCGGCTTGTCCAAGTGGGCCTGTTGGGGCGCGATGATAACGCCATCATTCCACTCGGCATCGTTCTTCACAACCACCTGCAACTGATTGGCACGGTCATGAAATCGAGGTCACGATCGGAAAAAAGGGCAATGATTCGCCGGTTCAAAGAACAAGTACTGCCGCTGGTGGGACAAGTGCTTAAGCCGGTCATCGGAGCGGTATATCCGCTCGCGGCTACATCGGAAGCCCATCGCCGGATGGAGGCTGGCGGGTTGTTTGGGAAGATCGTTCTGACTGATTTTCCTGAATGACGCAGGCACACGGCGCGTCCGACCAATCGCCTTGATGAAAATCGAACCTTTGACCCATCTATTTTCATGAACTGAGGGGCAAGGGATCGGTGCCTTCGTTCAGGATTGCAAGATATCGCTGATAGCTGAACACGCGGCCGCGTTTGCGGCCGGTCACCTCATCAACGATGCCCAAACGCTCCAGATCAGCAAGTGCGGCATTGACCGTTGGCGCGGAAAGACCCGTGATCTGAACAATCTGGTTCGCAGTGTGGAAAGGATTCTGCTGGAACAGCTCGTGAATACGAAGGGCCGACCCTGCTCTATCGCTCTCCATCGTGATTCGCTCCCGATCTTCCTTGAAAAGATCGACGATCTGGGTCGCAGCCTCAAATGCTTGATTGGCAGTGTCGGCAACGCCCGCCAGGAAAAAGTCTAGCCAAGCTTCCCAGTTTCCATGCTCACGCACCTCTTGCAATAACCGGTAATATTCTCTCCGATGGGACTTCAGATAGAGGCTGAGGTAGAGCAGCGGCTTTCGCAAAACCCCGTTCATGCAAAGATACAGGGTTACAAGCAGACGGCCGATGCGACCATTGCCATCGAGAAACGGATGGATCGTTTCAAACTGCACATGCAGCAGGCCAGCTTTGATTAGCGCCGGTAAACGCGATTGGTCGTCATGCATGAAGCGCTCGAACGCATCCAGGCAACCGGCCATTTCAGTGACGGGTGGCGGTACAAAGAGTGCGTTACCGGGGCGCGTCCCACCAATCCAATTCTGCGAGCGGCGGAACTCTCCAGGATCCTTGGTGCCTCCCCGCCCACTGTGTAGGAGCCTGGCGTGCGTCTCACGGATCAGACGCAATGACATGGGCAGCGTTTCCAGCCGCTCTAAACCATACATCATGGCGTCAACGTAGTTGGATACTTCACGGATATCATCAACCGGCTGTCCGGCTTGGGCTTCGGTCTCAAACCGCAAGAGATCAGAAAGCGTGGACTGCGTGCCTTCAATCTGCGAGGAAAGAACGGCTTCCTTTCTCACATACATATAAAGAAACAGCTCCTGTCTCGGCAGCAGCATTGTGATACCATCCAGGCGTCCTAGCGCGCGTTCCGCCAAGCTGAGTCGCTCTAGCAATGAAAGCACATCAATCGCCGGCTCGGGCGGCAACGGCGGGGGTACAAACGCCCGCACTGTTTCACTGGCCGCGACCGTCTCGACGAAACGACCCAGGCGGTTTTTGGATTGGGAATCAGACATAACCAAATATCAGCCGCGCCCGTTATTTAAGCAAGACGCATTTCATTTAATTAATCGACAGACTTAGATAAGCGCGCTTAATTAACGTCGACATTGAACTCCTGAGCTTTGATCCGGGCGACATCGGCGCCTAACACGATGAACGGGCGCCATTAGAAGTGACACGCCCGATACATGCTTTGTTAAAGCTCGCGTCATATTTCCGCTCGCCCTCGGCACTGTTGCCGAGAGAAACGGAATGAGCATGCCCAAACACGATCTTTCATCACGTCATTTTCAGCGAAAAATATCCCAATTCTGCGAACTGCGTATCGCGCCGATCACATCCAAACGGGTGCTGGAAAACATCCGGCCCTTCCTGATGAGCTTAATCATCTATCGGAAATCGCCCCCGCTCCGGAGTGGCCAACTCGACTGGACGGCGATAGGCCAAGCCTGTGGTGTCGAAGCCGAGCTGACAGTAGAACTGAAAAAGCAGCTTCAGCCAGGCCTGGATGCAATCATCCGATGGCTAGACGGACCGCCAGCAGTCGAAGAACAACGGCCACCAAAGCCGACCGCTCGCCCGGACAAGATGGCGCCCGCCAAAAAGGCAGCCTCCGCGACTTCAACCAGAAAGCCTCAACGTGCGACGGCCGATGGCATTGTTGCCCCATATGAATCGGTGCCACGTGGGCCGACTCCAAAACCGATCAGCCCTTTCCCAGAACCACTGTTCGACGCGACCGAGGACCCGGCGAGCTTTCAGAATGCACTGGTCTATCATATGCGTCGGTTCGGCGACACCTATTGGCAGCTTTACCGCGCCGTTGTTCATCTGAATGAGACCTTCGACAATAAGACACTGCTATCCTGGATCCAGGGAGAGCGCGTGCCCCGATCTGTTGCCAGTTTCAATATCCTCCGCCGCATCGAGCGACGCTATCGACTTTCAGAGGGATATTTCAAAGAGAAACTGCCGCATCAGGCGCGCTCGCTGTATGGTCACGATCTCGGTGACATCAGCCCAGCTGAGCGTCGACGGATTTCATTGCACCTGCCCGAAGACTTCAACAGCCTGCCCTTTACCAAGCGCGAGGAGATTCTCGATTGGGTGCGCCGGGTGATCATTTCCGGCTCTACGGAATATCGCCGCTATCAGGCGGCGGCCAGCAAGCAGCGATATGCCATCCGATTTCCCGGCGTCACCTATGGCAGCAGCTTTCTTTCCTCTCGGTCGTTGGCCTCGGCGGCCGGCACCAATCAGAACGTTGCCGCAGAACTTGATGATCCTGATCTGCTCTCCGGCATTGTCGACGCACCGCCGAGACTTGCCATGGAAATGGCTGATCTCATCCGCTTCAAGACTTCGACGCTGACGGCGACGGGGTTCCAACGGAACGGCGTCTGGGGTGAAGAAACGGCCTCCCAGAAGATTGAGCACCTCGGCTTGATGTTTGGTGCGCTTGCGGCCTCGCCAAACGGTGTCGTGAAGGGTTTCGGTGTGCCAGTCAGCCAGTTAAGCTTCGGCCTTCTCGTCTTCCCCGGCGTTTGGGACTGGTATCTGCAGTGGCGGGAACAGCGACGTGGCTTCTACACCAAGTGGGAAGAAGACATGCTGATGGTCGCCCAAGCCCTATCTCGCGCGGACGTCGGTTGGATCCGGCAGCATCCGGAACTGCTTCGGAATGTCAGGCCCATTGCGGGCTTGATTGAGCAGGAAGAAATCGATTTCGCGGCTCGCGACTGGCATGGCGCCTGTGATGCGTTTCACCGACACGCCGCTAACCGTTCCAAGGAGATCCAGCGAGTGATGCGCGTGCATCGCGATCCATTTGAACCGATCATGTGTGTACTTGAAGCGGACAGCCCGCTGGCGGAATATCGCAAGATCACGGACGAGATCGTGAGACGTATGCCGGATGAGAACAGATATCCACGACCGGCTGCCGAAGCCGTTAGATCATTCCTATTGCTTCGACTGGGCCTGCACCTTGGTCTCAGGCAAAAGAACCTTCGCCAACTTCGTGTCTGCCCCCGTGGACACTATCCGACGTCAGAACGCCGGCTGGAGGATTTGAAATGCGGTGAGCTGCGCTGGAGTGATCGCGACCATGGGTGGGAGGTCCTTATCCCGTCGGTCGCATTCAAAAACTCCGGTTCATCCTTCTTCGGACAGAAACCGTTTCGGCTGATATTGCCGGACCTGCTCGACCTCTACGAATATCTCGATGCCTATATCGACCGTCATCGTGGTGTCCTCCTTGGCGGCGCCAAAGACCCCGGAACCCTGTTCGTCAAAACGGTGAAGACCACCAGCACCGACGCAGCTTACAACTCGACCACGTTCTACGAAGCCTGGAGGACCGTCATCCAACGCTATGGAATTTATAATCCTTACACTGGGCGAGGTGCCATCAAAGGCTTGTTGCCGCATGGACCCCATAACCTACGGGACATTCTTGCGACGCATATTCTGAAGCAGACCGGATCCTACGAGCAGGCGAGCTACGCAATTCAGGATACACCCGATGTCGTTCAGCAGCACTACGGTCGCTTCCTTCCGCAAGACAAGGCCGCACTGGCCGCAAAGATCCTCAATCAGGTTTGGGAAGCTGCGTAAGATCGAATGAGATGCTCGGCTCGGATACTCAGACCATGTTGCATCTGGGCCGAGCGTCCTCGTCTCCGCCTTGAGCGGATTCGAACCGGCGCCCCGCGATTTAAAGGGAGAATTTCAATGACGATTCCGCGCGTTGGTGGCCCACGCGAGGAAACGCATCTACGGTAGCTGCAGGCCCGCGTCCAGCAGATCGTCAAGATAATGCTCTCGCGACTGGAACGCGCCGCTTCTGGCTGGTTCAATTCTCGCACACACCACGCGCCTTGCCAGCGACCGCGCGTCGACGGGGTCCCGGCTGCTATGTCACCCATTGGCCGACCAAGCAGAAATGCGCTCCTTATATTGAACAACCGGTCGAACTGGTCACCGAAGCTTCGGTTTCCAAGGAGGCCACGGACACGATGACGCATTCGTTCCGTCGCCCACAGGCGCGACATTCGCGGCGACCTGCGTCACCTACGATCATCTGGCGCGTCAAGAGTCTGATGCACCGCTAAGACGCGGCGGGGCGGGGAACGGTAAAGGATTTGTCGCGTGAGCCTGTGGCGTGGCCTGCATAGCCATCAAAGACGGTTATCGACGTCCATTCTTTGATGAAGGATGCGGATAACGACGATCTGCCCCGTATCGTTGCTTTTGAAATAGATGAAGTGGGAGCCGACCGAGACTTTCCGGTATCCTTCGCGAATATCGACGGGGCGGCTGACGCGGGTGCCGGCGGCCAGTGCGCGGCATGCGTCCCTAATATTCTGGATATATCGCTCTGCCTGATCGACATTCCACCGTGTCGCCGTGTAGTCCCAAATCCGCTCGACATCGGCCTGCGCGGCGGGGGACAGTATGAAGCCGGTCATTTCGCCTCAAATGCGGCGCGCTTGCGCGCATTGAAGGCGTCGAAATCGAAGGCGGTTGCAGGGCCGGATTCTTCACCTTCGATCAACGCGGCATGCAATGCCTTCACTTTGGCCTCGTGCTCTTCGAGCAGGCGCAGGCCTGCACGCACCACGTCGCTGGCCGAACCGTAGCGCCCCGCCTGGACTTGCGTGTCAATGAAAGTGGCGAAATGATCGCCAAGCGAAATGGATGTGTTTCGAGCCATGTCGGAATCTCCTATCTTTTAATTATATACCAAAAATTGGTACAATGGCAAAATTTATCGTGCGGCCAGCAAGGTCAGCCTCCTGCGCGTGGCGGCCGGGGCTGCCGCACGCAGGAGGCGGCTCCGTTGCAAAAAATTGGTTGCCGCGTGGCGTTGGTGCGGGTATCAGCAAATGTGCGGAAGTCGGTCTTTGATGGGCCGATTACTTGGTTGCCCCCGTCGAGGCTTGGCAACGAACGGATTTCGGGCGTCCGCAGGCAAGCATTCGGTTCAGGATGGCGACGCCGATCGCAGCCTCTGTCTGTTGAGCGAGGAATGACCGAGCGTGCAAACGCAGTCCAATGACGCCCTTGTATCGACCCATCGCGGTTTCAACCAAAGCTCGTTTACCATAGCCGGTCAATGCCTGCCATTTCAGTCGACCATCTGCCTGCATGGATGCTGTGTGATCCTCTCTCTGGCAGGATGCTTGGATGTTGGGCCGTTCAACAGCGTTCGAGCGCGGTGGAATGACGACCCTTGCGTTTGCGCTGTGACGGAGAACTGCGTCGTAGGTTGGATAGCCATCATAAGCTCCATCGGCAGTGAACTGGTCG
>NZ_JBEAAL010000005.1:0-213619 GCF_040066075.1 Neorhizobium phenanthreniclasticum | reverse complement strand
CATTGCTCTTCAGCTCGGCGACGACCGCCTCCACCGCAAGGTCGATGCCGCGCTTCAGGTCCATCGGGTTCATGCCTGAAGCCACCGCTTTGGCCCCTTCCTTGACGATCGCCTGGGCGAGAACCGTGGCGGTCGTAGTACCATCGCCGGCGACGTCGCTCGTCTTCGACGCGACTTCGCGCAACATCTGGGCGCCCATGTTCTCGAACTTGTCCTCCAGTTCGATTTCCTTGGCAACGGACACGCCGTCCTTGGTGATGCGCGGCGCGCCAAAGGACTTGTCGATCACGACGTTGCGCCCCTTCGGGCCCAGTGTGACCTTCACTGCATTGGCGAGAATATCGACGCCGCGCAGCATGCGTTCACGGGCATCGGTATGAAATTTGACTTCCTTCGCAGCCATTTTCCTCACTCCTAATAGGCAGCCACTGACTGACTTGAACCGGATCAGGCGGCCTTCTGGCCGGCAACCGGGGCCTCGATAATGCCCATGACGTCGCTTTCCTTCATGATCAGAAGGTCTTCGCCGTCGATCTTGATCTCGGTTCCCGACCACTTGCCGAACAGGATCCGGTCACCCACTTTGACATCGAGCGGCTGGATCTGGCCCTGGTCGTTGCGCGCACCGGGACCGGCGGCAATGACCTCGCCTTCCTGCGGTTTTTCCCTGGCAGTGTCGGGAATGATAATGCCGCCCCTGGTCTTCTCCTCGGATTCGACCCGGCGGACGAGAATGCGGTCGTGAAGCGGTCGGAACGTCATGTCTTCCTCCTGGACAAGCGATGATGATCAAAGCTCCCTCCCGGACCGGCTGACCAGTCCGGACAAGCGCCACCCCCCTCTCAAACGAACGATTGGTGAGATCGATTTGGTTTGAGAAATTCCAGTTTCAAGGGGAAACGCTAAAAAATTGGCACTCTGCCCAAGCGACTGCTAACACGCAGGAAAAAGAAAGCATTTCCCGCAGCTGTCCAACCAGCATCGGGCTCGCCTTTCGTGCAAGATTTTATTCTTCCCAATCTTCCTCCTGGGAGGACAGGAGGTCGACAAGCTCAGCCACTTTTCCGGTCGGGGGCCGCCGGCCTTCGCTGACCAGCGCCTCTTCGCTGTTGATCCAGGCCCAGGCTTCGGCGAGTTCTCCCGCCGTCGCGCCGGTCGCGATGACATCGGCGATCATCGTCTCGTCGATAGGCCCAAGCACGGCGACGACATCCTCTGAAGTCATTGTCATGTCTTACTCCTCTCCTGTTAGCATCCAGCCACCGGCTTGGACCGATATAGGAAACCGCCGCGCAAAGTCGATTCCGGAAAGCTCCCGACGCCGTAGCCGATCAGCGCGATGCATTCGCCTGGGACAAGATCGAGAGTAAGCGGAGAACGGAGGCCGCCGGTCGCAAAAAAACGGAAGCGGAACATTCCCATCCGCACATTTTCGCTCGTTTGCATTCAGCGGTATAAAGCACTATCCGTCCGGGCTCGTTTTCTAATATGGAGTAAGCGGATCATGTTTCGTCAGTTTCGTTTTTTCTGGTCAGCCACGCTCTGATATCGATTTCACCCCGAGAACTTGAATGTTACGCCGCTTCTTCTCCTACTATCGGCCTTACCGAGGCCTTTTCATCCTCGATTTCGCGTGTGCGATCCTCTCCGGGGTCCTTGAACTCGGCTTTCCCATGGCCGTGAAACTTTTCGTGGACAGACTGCTGCTCAGCCAGGAATGGCTGCTGATCCTCGCCGCCTCCGCAGCGCTTTTCATCGTCTATGCAATCAACACCGGCCTGATGGCGATCGTCACTTACTGGGGACACATGCTCGGCATCAATATCGAGACGGATATGCGCCGCGCCGCCTTCAACCATTTACAGAAACTTTCGTTCAGCTATTTCGACAGCCAGAAGACCGGTCATATCGTTGGTCGCCTCACAAAGGATTTGGAAGAGATCGGCGAAGTCGCCCATCACGGGCCGGAGGATCTGTTCATCGCGCTGATGACTTTTGCCGGCGCGTTGGCATTGATGTTCTCGGTCAACTGGCAGCTCGCCCTGATCACCGCAGTCATCGTACCGCTGACGGCCTGGGTCACCAGCCATTTTGGTAGCCGGATGACCCAGAATTTCCGTCGCCTGTTCGATCGGGTTGGCGACTTCAACACCCGCATCGAGGAGAATGTCGGCGGCATCCGCGTGGTTCAGGCTTTCGCCAACGAACAGCATGAGCGGGCGCTCTTCGAAGAGGACAACCAGAACTACCGGCGCGTCAAGCTTGAAGCCTACAAGCTGATGGCGGCCAGCACTTCGCTCAGCTACATGAGCATGCGATTGACCCAGATGGTGGTGATGATTGCCGGTGCCTATTTCGTCCTGTCGGGCGAGCTCACCGCCGGCGGCTTCATCGGTTTCCTGTTGCTCGTGGGCGTCTTCTTCCGGCCGGTCGAGAAGATCAACTCGGTCATCGAGACCTATCCCAAGGGCATTGCCGGTTTCCGTCGCTTCACCGAACTCATCGACACGGAGCCGGATATCGCTGATGCGCCGGATGCGGTTAAGGTCGACCATCTCAGGGGCGAGATCGCCTACGAGAACGTCTCATTCGGCTACAGCCTCGAAAAGCCGGTGCTGAAGGACGTCAACCTGACGATCCACGCCGGCGAGACGATTGCCTTCGTCGGTCCCTCGGGTGCCGGCAAGACGACCATCTGTTCGCTGTTGCCGCGTTTCTACGAGATTGGCGGCGGCAGCATCACCATCGACGGCATCGATATCCGCAGGATGACGAGGGTATCGCTGCGCCAGCAGATCGGCATCGTGCAGCAGGACGTCTTCCTGTTCGGCGGCACGATTCGTGAAAACATCGCCTATGGACGGCTCGGCGCCGGGGAGAAGGAGATCGTCGAGGCGGCACGGCGGGCGCGGCTTGAGGAAATGCTGGCGAATCTGCCGGACGGGCTCGATACGATGATCGGAGAACGCGGCGTCAAACTCTCCGGCGGTCAGAAGCAGCGCGTCGCGATTGCCCGGATGTTTTTGAAGAATCCGCCGATCCTGATCCTCGACGAGGCCACCTCGGCACTCGACACGGAGACCGAACGCGCCATTCAGCGCTCTCTTGCGGAACTTTCAGAAGGCCGCACGACGCTGATCATCGCCCACCGGCTCGCCACCATCCATGGCGCCGACCGAATCGTGGTCATCGACGGCAACGGCATCGTTGAACAGGGGACACACCAGGACCTGATCGCCCGGCGCGGTACCTATAACAGGCTGCACGAGGCGCAGATCGGTGAAAGCCGACAAAACATGCCGATTGATGGCCTTTCATAAACTTGATAAACGGATACAAGTTTATATTTGCGGGAAATCAGGATGACGTTTCAGCCGCGGATGCAGAATAAGATCGAGGGCTTCTCGGTCATCGGAGGGCTTCGCCGTCGTAACTGGAACGGTATCACTGCCGATCTCTGGGACGTGGAATGCGCAGCCTATGCAGGTGGACATTATGTAGCGCGCGATCCGCGCCTCTTCATCCTGCTCGACCACCGCGGTCGGGGCCGGCCGAACGTCAAGCTTTCTCCCAGGGGGCGCGGAGCGCCGCAGGACAGGCGTGACAGTCCGATTTCCTATATTCCCGCGGACATGGACCTCTGGGTCGATATCACCGAGGTGCAGTATGTGCGCCATCTCGATATCCATTTCGATGCGGATGTCGTCAGCCGGCGGCTGATGGAGGAGATCGATCCTAAGAAGCTCAGCGATCCGCAACTCCTCTTCTTCGACCAGCGCGTTGTGGCGCTTGCCGAGTTGATCGCCGCCGAAATTGCCAATCCTGACCCGCTGCACGACCTTTACGGGGACGGGCTGGCACTGGCACTCGTCATCGACGTGCTCAAGATGATGAAGGCGCCGTCACGCAAACGCGGCTCCCTTGCCTCCTGGCAACTCCGGCGCGCCACCGATTTCATCGCTGAGAATTGCATGCGCAATATCCGCCTGCAGGAGCTCGCCGACCTGACAAGTCTGTCGCAATCGCATTTCAGCCATTCCTTCAAGGCGTCGACGGGCATGGCGCCACACGAATGGCAGATGAACGCGCGCCTCGACCGCGCCAAGGAATTGCTCCTGGCCGACGACCAGCCCCTGACATCCATTGCCGCCGAGACGGGTTTTTCCGACCAGGCACACTTCACCCGGGTTTTCCGCAAGCATGTCGGCACGACTCCGGCACGCTGGAAAAAGGTAAGACGAACCTAACGGCTGTCGCAGAGATTTGCTCATAGCCGTGAAAATTGCCCAAAATCATTCAATTGCCGCGGATCGGGCCAAGCCGGGCGATTTAAATTGAGTTAATCACTCACCTTATCGCAGAGCCGCATCCAAGGGGGAGCGGCTGCTTGGACAAGTGAGTAGGGGTTCTACGGATGGGGAAGCGGAAAGGGTTTTTCAGGATACGGTTGGGATTGGGCGCGAGCGTCGCGCTGATCGGCATTTGCGCGGGTTGGGCGGCTGAGGCGCAGAACGCCGATACGACCCTCGCCCCGATCGTGCTTCAGGGCGAAGGCGAAGGTGAAAGCGCGACCGGGCCGGTGAAAGGCTACGTCGCGAAGAAATCCGCCACCGGCTCCAAGACCGACACGCCGCTCAACGAAATTCCGCAATCCGTCTCGGTCGTCGGCAAGCAAGAGATGAACGATCGCGGCGTCGTCAACAAGATCGACGAAGCGCTGCGTTACACGCCAGGCGTCACCGCCGAGCCCTTCGGCACCGATCCGGATACCGATTGGGTTTACATTCGTGGATTTGACGCTACCCAGACCGGCGTGTTCTACGATGGCCTGAACCTTTTCTCCTACGGTTTCGGTGGCTTTCAGGTCGATCCCTTCATGCTGGAGCGGGTCGATGTCCTGAAGGGGCCTGCTTCGGTGCTCTACGGCGGCGGCAACGCCGGCGGCATCCTGAATTATATCCGCAAGCGCCCGACGGATGAGCCGTACTACTACACCGAAATTGGCATCAACAGTAATGGCAACGCTTTCGGCGGCTTCGATATTTCCGACAAGGTCGGCGACAGTGACACGATGACCTATCGCCTGACCGGCAAGGTTGCCGGCGGCGACAACTATTCGGATTATTCCGAAGACCTGCGCGGATTCATCATGCCGCAGCTGACCATATCGCCGGATGAGGCCACGAAGCTGACAGTCTGGGGTTCCGTCTCGGGTCTCGATCAGGTGCATACCGGCAACGGCTTCTTCCCCTATGTCGGCACGGTCGTCGACGCCCCGTTCGGCAAGATCGACCGCGATGCCTTCTATGGCGAACCGGACATCGATGAAGGCAAATATACCCAGCAGATGGTGGGCTACGAGTTCGAGCATGAATTCGACAGCGGCTGGAAGTTCTCATCGAACTTCCGCTATGGTCACCTCTGGAAGCACGAGGAAGGGCCGTATCTCTATGGGTATGTAGGCGGAACACCGACCGCACCCGACTACGAGCTTTACCGTATCGGCTTCGAAGCGACGTCGAAGGTCGATACCGTCGCCATCGACAATCGCGCCGAGACCGAATTCGATCTTGGCGCCACGCGTCATGACCTCATGGTGGGCATCGACTACAAATACTATCGGCTGGATCACATCCAGGCCTGCTGCGGCGCGACCCCGATCAGCGCCACCGATCCTGTTTACGGCGTTCCGCAGGGAACCAACTTCGTCTACATCGACCAAGTGGTGACGCAGCAGCAAATTGGCGGTTACGTGCAGGACCAGATCCGATTCGGCGATGGCTGGCTCGTCACGCTCAACGGTCGCTATGATTTCGTCCATACGGACACTGACGATCGACTCACCTCGTCAAGTTACAGCTACGATAAGTCGGCCGCCAGCGGCCGCGCCGGCCTGGCTTACGAGTTCGACAACGGCCTCACGCCCTATGCCAGTGTCGGAACCTTCTTCAACCCGACGGTTGCCGTCAGCACCACTCCCAACAACAAACCGGAAGAAGGTGAACAGTATGAAGTCGGCCTGAAATACGATCCGACACTCATCGACGGAACATTCACCGCATCCCTGTTCCACCTCACCAAGCGGAACGTCGCCGTCACCGACCCCGCCACCTCCCTTTCGGAGCAGATCGGCGAAGTGGAGTCGCGCGGCATCGAACTGGAAGGCAAGGTCAACCTGAACGAAAACTGGAAGCTTCTCGGCTCGTTTTCCTACACCGACCTTGAAGTCACGGAAGACCTCAACCCGGCCTATATCGGCAAGAAGCCCTATCTCGTGCCGGATATGACTGCCTCGCTCTGGTTGGATTACACCGTAACGCAAGGCGCGCTTGAAGGCTTGAGCCTCGGCGGCGGCGTCCGTTATCAGGGCGAAAGCTGGGCGGATCGCGAGAACACGCTGAAGGTTCCGGATGCGGCGGTCTTCGATGCGGCGATCCGCTACAGGAAGGATGGGTGGGAAGGCTCCATCAACGTCACCAACGTCTTCGACAAGGAGTATGTGAGAGGCTGCGGCGGCGCGTACACCTGCGGCTATGGCGATGCCCGCACCGTTACCTTCAAGCTCAGCAAGGTCTGGTAGGCAGGCGTTCGCGGCGGCTCCAATCAGGCGCCGCCCCGCAACGCAGCGCTCGGTTGGAGCAGAAGCCCTGCGGCTTCCGCCGCGTTGATCGCCTCCTCGTAACCGGCATCGGCGTAACGAATGATCCCGAGCGAGGTATCGTTGGTGATGGCATGCGAAATGCGTTCCGCGGCAGCGTCGGTCCCATCCGCAACGATCGTGACGCCGGCACTGGTCATGTAGCCGGCGTAACCGCCGCCTCCGGAATGGATGACGACGAGATCGGCCATGGAAGAGCAGAGCGTCATCGCATTGATGAGCGGCCAGTCGGCGATCGCGTCCGAACCATCCTTCATCCGCTCGGTCATGATGTTGGGATGCGCCATGGCGCCGGCATCGAGATGATCCCGTGAGAACGCGATCGGCCCGGCAAGCTCACCCTTCGCCACGAGGTCGTTCACCGCCAGCGCGAGTTCCGTACGCTCTCCATGACCAAGCCAGGCAATACGCGCCGGAAGGCCTTCGAACGGGACATTTTCCCGCGCCAGCCGTATCCAGTTGGTGACGATCCGGTTTTCGGGAAAGAGCTCGAGCACGAGGTCGTCGATCCGGGCTATGTCGCTCTCCTCGCCCGATAGCGCCATCCACCGGAACGGCCCGATTGCCTTGCAGAAGAGCGGCCTGAGATAGGCTTCGGTGAAGATTGGAATATCGAAGGCGTTTTCGACACCGCCCTGCTTTGCCTGGGTACGGATCAGGTTGCCGTTGTCGAAGACTTCCGAGCCTCGTTTCTGGAAATCCAGCATGGCGCGCACGTGATCGGCGATCGAGGCCCGGCTTGCCGCCATCAGCTGCCCCTGCCCGTCCCTGCGCAACCGGCGTACCTCTTCGAGACTCATGCCCTTCGGCACGTAGCCGTAAACGAGGTCATGGGCGGAGGTTTGGTCGGAGACGACATCCGGCACGACGCCGCGCTTGACGATCTGCGGATAGATATCGGCTGCATTGCCGACAAGGCCGACAGAGACGGCGCGCTTTTCCTTCACCGCCGCATCGATCATGGCAAGCGCCGTGTCGAGGTTTGGCGCCACCTCGTCCAGAAACCCGATCGATCTGCGCTTGGCGACCCGCTCCGGATCGATGTCGACGACGAGGATCGCAGCACCCGCCATGCGGCCGGCAAGCGGCTGGGCGCCACCCATGCCGCCCAGACCGGCGGTCAGGACAAACCGGCCGGCAAGCGTACCGCCGAACCGCTTTTCCGCAATCCGCATGAAAATCTCGTAGGTGCCCTGGATGACGCCCTGGCTGCCGATATATTGCCAGGCGCCGGCCGTCAGACCGCCCCAGCAGATCAGCCCCTTCTCCTGCAGTTCATAAAAGTATTCGGCCTTTGCCCACTGACCGACGATGTTGCAATTCGCCATGATGACCAGAGGCGCCTTGTCATGGCTCTTCAGCAATCCCACCGGCTTGCCTGACTGGATGATCAGCGTCTGATCTTCCTCCATGATCTTGAGCGTCCGGACGATCGCATCATGCGCCGGCCAGTTGCGCGCCGCCTTGCCAAGCGCCGCATAGACCACGAGATTGTCCGGGTCCTCTCCGACCGAGAGCACGTTTTCGAGCAGCCTCAGAAGCGCCTCCTGCCGCCAGCCCCTGGCGCGCAATTCAGGCCCGCCGGGGATCGGGAATTTCGGGTGACGCGGATTGGGCTTCGGCATGGTCCTCTCCTTAGGCGAGCGCGTAGTCGGCTATGCTGATGCCGAGCGCCGTTTCGGCAATCGGATAGACCGACGGGTCTTTCACGCTGGAGGAAAGCGGAATGATTGTCTTCGGCACGTGCAACAGGAAGACCCGCATGCCGGGCTGAAGCTGCCCGACACTCATCGGCTCACCGTCCGGTGACAAGGTGCTGATGATGTCCGGAAAAGTCGCCAGCCGGTGACCGCCGGCATCCTCGACCGCCATGTATTCGTTCATCACATGCATGGTGATCGCCTTGTCGTCCTTGCCGAGCGTCAGCGTCCCCACATCGAAGGCCTCGTTCGTATAGACGACCGATTTGTCAGTCACCTCTGCCTCGATGAGGATCGAGCCGCCAGTCGTCCTGACGATCGCGTCGATGATCGCATGCCCGCCTTTGCCGTCCGCAGCGATGATCGCCTCACCGAGCGTGAGCGCCAGGCTGATGCCGCCGAGCGCCGCATTCTTGCGCACATAGGACGCGCGCAAGGGATTGCGGCAGGAGGCGATGAAGCCGCCTGACTGGTCGGAGGCGGTGCGCAGGACCGGCGAAACCTTTGCCGTCGCCCCGCGGATCACGAGCTCCATGTAACGATTTTCGGCGCGGTTGCCGCCGACCGCCGTCTGGATCATCTGCTCCGGCGAATTCGCCATGCCGATCGAGCCCATGTCACCGGTCGGATGCGCCCGGACATCGCCGACGGCGTCGAGGACCTTGGTGCCGAGAATGGCCGACGGCAGCCAGCCGTTCAGCGTCGAGGATTTGCCGTTCTGGCCGATCATCAGCGCCTTGAGCGGCTCGCCGAGTGCCTCCTGCAGGAGTTCTACGGCCTTCACATAGTCGATGCCCTCCATCTCCCAATTGGTGGTGGAGGCCGGCGCGCCGATCGCCGCGGCCGTGGCCACCCAATCGTCGTCATCGAGTTCATCGATGGAGACGAGTTCCGGTTTGCCGATGCTGACAGCCGCATAACCCAGCATCCGCCCGTGATCGGCCCAGCCGCCGCCGCCGGCTGCATAAACGGAGCCGCCACGGACCGCCGCCTCGACATCCTTTTCTGTCAGAATCCGCCCCATGCCCTTGCTCCTTTATTGCCTGTCCAGCTTGAGGACCGTTTCGTAGAGAACCGCCGCGCCGAGCGCGATATCGTCGTTGTCCGCCCATTCTTCCGGCGCGTGGCTGCGCCCGTCGCGGCAGGCAATGAAGACCATCGCCGCCGGTGCCACCTTGGCCAGAAATGCCGCGTCATGTCCCGCACCGGAGACCATGCGCCGGCTCGACGCATCGAGGCCAGCTGCACTTTCCTCCAGCAATGCAACAACCGAAGCCGCCATCGGCGTCGCCGGGTTGTTCGAGATCCGGCGCGGCGGCGTGATGGTCACCCCGCTCCTTTTCGCTGTCTGCTCGGTCAATGCGGAAACCGCCTCCGAAAAGCTCTCCATCACCGCCGGATCTTCCGCCCGTGCATCGATCAGCATGCGGACATGGGATGGAACGACATTGGCGGCATTCGGCTCCATCGAAAATTCGCCGACCGTGGCCGCGAAATGGCTCGGTCCTTGGGCGAGTTCAGAGGCAATCCGCTCGATGCCGAGCACGACGCGGGAAGCCGCCGTCAGCGCGTCGCGCCGCGCGCCCATCGGCGTCGTACC
Organism: Neorhizobium phenanthreniclasticum; assembly: GCF_040066075.1. Lineage (NCBI taxonomy): Bacteria > Pseudomonadati > Pseudomonadota > Alphaproteobacteria > Hyphomicrobiales > Rhizobiaceae > Neorhizobium > Neorhizobium phenanthreniclasticum. The sequence continues at coordinate 203,661 of NZ_JBEAAL010000005.1, read as the reverse complement.
GGCGTGGTCCGCCCGCCCCTCGACGACGATCTCGATCCGGGTAATGCCGGCAATCGCGGTCACCACGCCGATGTCGATTCTTTCCTTCTCCAGTACCGGCCCCTGCTCTATATGCAGTTCCAGAGAGGTTTTGATGTCCCCTCGCCCGCCGCCAATCGCCGGATCGCCGCCGACCATGCGAATTCCTTCGGCAAGGCTCATGCCGTCCGTTTCCCGTTCCAGCCATTCCGCCGGACGCAGACCGAGCATGCCACGGCTGCCGATGCAGGAAACACCGAAGATCGACACTTCCTCTGCCAGGAAATCGGCGATCTCCAGATCATGCTCCAAAGCGATACCCGCCTCGTCGAGCGATCGAGCGACTTCCAGAGCCGCAACGACACCCGCAATCCCGTCGAAGCGGCCGCCATTCGGCACGGTATCGGAATGCGAGCCCAGCATGATCGTGCCTTTGGAACCCGCTCCTTTGCGGAAACCAATCAGATTACCTGCCGCATCGATGCGTGTCGCAAGCCCGGCCTCCTTGAAGCGACGCTCCAGATAGGCTCGGCCCTTCAGGAACATCGGCGTGAAGGCGCGCCGCGTCCAGGGCCGGTCCGGCTCGGTGAGCGTTGCCAAGGCATCGATATCCGCCGCAATCCGGTCTGCCTTGACAGGAAGATTGCGCGTCATACTGAAAGCCCCTGAAGCGGCAGGCTCGCCAGCGGCCGCACGAAATTGCCATTGCCCGGCTCGGCGAGAACCTTCGAACCATCGTAGGCAAGCTTGCCACGCAGATAGGTCGCCGCCACCTTGTAGGGTAGCGTCATGCCGTCATAGGGCGACCAGCCGACCACGTTGTTGCCGGTCCTGGAAGCGTCGAAGACATGGCGTTCCGGCGTCAGAACGGCGATATCCGCATGCTTGCCGACTTCCAGAGCGCCCTTGATGTGGTCGATGCGGAAATGCCGCGCAGGGTTGAGCGCCATCAGCCGTGCTGCCCAGGTGAGCGGCACACCGCGCTCCAGCGCGCCCTTGACGAAGAGAGGCACCATGGCTTCCAGCCCCGGCAGACCGGAGGCATTCGCCAGCATGTCAGGATTGGTCTTGCGGTCGAGCGACCAGCTCACATGGTCGGTCGAAAGCAGCGTCACGTTGCCGGCCGCGATATGCCGCCAGAGCTTTTCCACTTCGGCTCGCGGCCGGATCGGCGGATTGCATTTGGAGCGGCCTCCAAGCCTTTTCGCATCCGTCTCGCTGTCGAGCGTCAGATAGTGGATCAGGCATTCCACCGTTGCCCGATGACCCTGTGCGCGATAGGCCGCGGCGATCTCGTAGCCGCGGCCGAGCGAACAATGCACCACATGCGCCGGGCAGCCTGTCGCGGCGCCGATCTCGTAGATTTCCACCATGGCGAGCAGTTCGGTGAGCGGCGGGCGGGACATTTCATGCGCCCGGTAGTCGGTGATGCCGGAAGCCTTCACCTTCTCCATTGCGGCCCGCACATATTCGTCATTCTCGTTGTGAACGCCGGCCGTCAAGCCAGTCGGTGCGATAGCAGCAAAGCACTCCGCCATCAGCGGTGCGGGAATGCGCGGAAAACGCTTCGGATCGGTGCCGAATGTGGAGAATTTGAAAGCGGCAACGCCGGCTTCCACCTGTTCGGGAATACGCCTGGCGCCCTCCTCCGGATCGATCGTGCCGTAGAGCGCGAAATCGACGCGTGCCTGGCTTTCCCCATGCGTCGCTTTTCCGCGCACGGCCTCTGCGGAACAAATGAGATTGCCCTCGTCATAGGGCATGTCGACGATGGTCGTCACGCCGCCGGCCGCCGCCGCGCGCGTCGACCAGATGAAATCCTCCTGATTCTTCTGCGAAAGCGAATGAACCTGCGCATCAATCGCGCCCGGCAGGATCAGCGCTTTACCGAGATCTTGGCGCTCTTTCGCAGCCGGCATATCACCCTGCCCAACGGCCGCCACCAATCCGTCGCGAATGGCGACATGCCCCTCCGGAACCACGCTATCCGGCAGCACCAGCGTGCCCTTCAGAACAAGATCGAAATCCGCCATGGATCATGTCTCCTCGGTTGATGCACTGCCCGCCGTTCGGCCTGCGATGGATGTCACGATAGGGGAATTTGCAGAGCCGAGGGATATCCCATATCGTGAACGAATTATACCGGGCCTGCCTATCTCACAGAGTAGCTGCGGAAAGTTTGAGCAATGGACATCGCCACTCTCCTGATGGCTCACTACGCGCTTTCGTTGGGCAGCCTGAGGGGCGCTGCCCGCGCCTTGGGGCGACCGGTCGCCAGCGTCTCTGCCGCCTTGGCCCGTTTACAGTCACATATAGCAACGCCGCTGACGACGACCACCGGCAACCGCATCCTGCCGACACTGGAAGGCCGCCGCCTTGCCCGTGATCTCCGCCACGCAGCCGATCTCATTCTGGATCTGGCAACACTTTCCAAGATGCCGGACGAGGCGCCGGTCGAGCAGCATGCTGCCCGCATGTCGGTCTCGCTGTTGGCGCTGTCGCGCCTCCTCGTCGTTGCCCGGACAGGCAGCATCCGCAGTGCCGCCATGGAGATCGGCATTGGCCAGCCGCAATTGACGCGTCAGTTGAAGAGCCTTGAGCAGGATATAGGCGCCGCACTCCTCGATCGCACCGCGTCGGGCGCCGTACCGACGGAAGAAGGCAAAGGATTTCTGATCCTCGCCGAAGAGTTGGAAACGATCTGGCTGAGGATTTCCGACCATGCCGGAGAGCGTTTCCGCCGAACGAGCCGGATGATCAATCTCGGTTCCGTCGCTCCGCTGGGTCGTGAAAGCCGGATCGCAAAAATCCTGGCTTTGCTCGCTGCCGGATGGCCGCTGCACCAACCGCATAATCCGCTCTATATCTCCAGCACCAACGCCGAGGAACTTCTGTCCGGCCTCAACAGTCGGCAATACGACATCGTCTTTCTGGATACTGTCGATGTGCCGGCAGGCATCGACCACCGCGTGGTCTCGCGTTCAGGTCTTTCCGTCGTTGGCTCGGCGAAGGCGATCGAGGCTCAGCGGCACGATCTGAAACGTCTTCTGATCAACACGCCGCTTGCTCTTCCCAGTCTCAAGAGCGGTCTGCGCCAGAAATTCGTATCGCTGAGCGAGGATATACTGCGGCCCGAGGAACGGTCGCGCCTGTCCTTCGTGGAGATCGATTCCATCCCCGTCATCGCAAACCTCGTGATCGAGCACGGTTACATCGCGCTCCTGCCGCAATGGGCGATCTCCGGCGTTGATGAAAAGATGGAAGCCATCCCCCTTCCCCAAACCTACGATATGCAGCTCTCGCTTGCCTGGAAGAAAAACGCGCGATCGGAAAATGTCGCCAGCCTCGTTCAGCGGATCCTGGCTGATGGTGGCCTCATGGAAGCCTGATCATTGTTTAAGCTTCTCCTGTGTGAGGAGAGGCTCATACCGCCGGTCCGTCAATGTCTTCAGAAATGCGACGATCGCATCGACCCGCTTGTCGTCCAGCGCCGGACCGGCCGTCAATTGCTCCATGGCCAGATTGTCCGGCACTTCGGGCGCACCCCATTCCTGCCCCGTCTCGGGATTGATCTGGCGGCTCTTCTTGATGCTGTTGTATTTTACGTAGAAGAGGACGACGCTCCGCAGATCCCTGAAGACGCCATTGTGCATATAGGGTCCCGTCACCGCCACGTTCCGCAAGCTCGGGACCTTGAATTTTCCGCGAGCGGTCGGCTCTCCCGCAACCAGCGGGTTCTCGGCGAGACCGAGGTCGGGTTTGGCCGCCCCAGCTGTACCGGCAGCAAGACGAGGATTGGCGGGAACACCGATATTGAAATACTTGTGGTTCGTGAAGACTGCGTCCTTCAGGCCGTTCGGCCCACGCACCTCATGGCAGATGCTGCAATTGGTGAACTGCTGCGAGAAGAAAAGGACCCTCCCCAGTTCCTCCTGGTCCGTCAGTTTTTCTTCGCCTCGGAGATAACGATCATATCTGGAATCGAAAGAGCTGAACTCCGGCCCGCGCTCATATTCGGCCAGCGCGTTGACCATCGCCGAATAGGCGGTCTCATCATCCTGAAACACGCTCCGGCCGTAGAGGACACGAAACGACCGATCGTATGAAGGGTCCTCGCGAAGCCGCGAAATGACGGCGGCCTTGTCGGGCATTCCCATCTCGACGGGGTTCAACGGCGGACCGCCCGCCTGATCCTCGAGTGTCCGTGCGCGACCATCCCAGAAGAATCCTCCTCGATATTCGCCGTCGCTCCCCTTTGAGAATGGAGGTGTCAGCGCAGCATATCCGGCAGTCGGTGCGTTGCGGCCTCCGAGTGACTGCCCGTCATCCCCAAGCGAGACATCGCTGCCGACAAGATCCGTCTGCCGCGCATCCACAAAGCCCGCGCCCGGCGCATGGCATGTAGAGCACGACTGGCTCCTGTTTTTCGAGAGATTGGGGTCGTGGAACAAGGCCTCGCCGAGCGCGATCTTGCTGGGATATGCCTCGCCGCCATCCGCAAGAGAGCCCCCCGAAGGCGCCAAAAGCAAACCGAGCCCTGCCAGAACAGCCATAAGAAGATGATGACGCATTGGGAAACTCGTATCTGAATTCTATCCACCCCGTCGGCGATGACTGCCGGTCGGTCGATGGCAGGCTCGTCCTTGATACAATGCAACGGGACGAACAATGCAGTGGTAAAATGCCGCGATTAAGATGATCCCGTGCATCAACTTTGCAAGCGAGCAAGGGGACAGCCTATGGCGCCTCGACAAGAAGGCAGTTCAGGCCGCCTTGCTGAACGACCGACCGCTCTTATTCAGATAGGCATCGAATGCGGAGGCTGCGGCCCGCACGATGAAACGGTGCTCTTCCGAAACCCTGACAAATCCACCTTCACGCTCGATCAAACCGTCTCGCTGCAGTTCGTCGAGCCGATCGTTGCCGCTTAAGAGGAGATCCGCGTCAAAGCCATGCGCCGTCGCGAGCGCGGCCACATCCACCGCAAAGTCACACATCAGCCTTTCGATGATCTCACCGCGCAGTCGGTCCTCCGGCGTGAGGTGGTAACCCTTGGCGACGGGCAGTTCACCCTTTGACACGCGGGTTGCGTAAAGGCCCGGCGGCACCTCGTTCTGAATATATCCCTGGGGCAGCTTGCCGATCGAAGACGCTCCCAATCCTATCAGGGCCTCGCAGGCGTCTGTCGTATACCCCTGGAAGTTCCTGTGCAGCCGGCCCTCGGTCTGCGCCAGCGCGAGGTCGTCGCCCGGCAGCGCGAAATGGTCGAGGCCGATCCGGACATATCCCGCCGCCACCAGAGCCTCGGCAATCGCTTCCGCCTGCAATGCTCGCTCCCGGACGTCGGGAAGTGTCGCCTCATCGATCAGACGCTGATGCTTCTTGAAGCTTGGAATATGTGCATATCCGAAAACGGCAAGACGATCCGGCCGCATGCGGATGGCTGCCTCGACGGTACTGACGCAGGATTCGACCGTCTGATGGGGAAGACCATAGATGAGGTCGAAATTGATGGCATTGATGCCGTTGTGCCGAAGGTGCTCCACCGTCGCCATCGTCGTTTCCACGCTTTGAATACGATTGATCGCCTTCTGGACCTTCGGATCGAAACTCTGCACGCCAAGACTCGCGCGGGTGACGCCGGACTCTCCGAGCGCCACCGCCATTTCACCGGTCAAGGTTCGCGGATCGATTTCGACGGCGGCATTGACCGCATCTGCAAAACCAAGTCGGTCGCGAAACGCATCCATCAGCGCGATGAACTCGTCCGGCTTGATAATGGTAGGCGTGCCGCCGCCAAAGTGAATTTCCCCGACACTGAAGCTGCCGTTTCTGGCGGATCCCAGAAGTTCGATCTCCCGGTGCAATGTCTCGATATAGTCGAGAATTGGCCTGTCGCGTTCGGTGATCGTCGTATGACAGCCGCAATACCAGCACATGGACCGACAGAAAGGGATGTGGATGTAGAGCGACGTAGACTGTCTTTCGGGCAACGCCTTGAGCCAGGAAGGATAGGCAACGGCGTCGAAATCCGCAGTGAAGTTGGGAGCCGTCGGATAGCTCGTATAACGCGGAAGTCGCGCATCGCCATATTTTTCAATGATCGCTTCTGACATGTCTGGCACCTTTCCAAGTCATTCGTGGAAGCGTTTACCGGACCGGTGCCGCTCGCTCTTTGTGCGAAATCAAGGCTCTTTTCGATTTTTGTAAAATGTTTGTCCCGCCACAAATTTCCCTGTCCGCGCCGCTGCTAAATCTTGAACGCGGCCGGGATCGGCCACGCCGCCGCGACAGTTTTGAAAGGCCAAGGACAACCCAGTGTCGGATATTGAGATACCCTCCGTCGACGTCAGGACGCTCGCCCCTGCCGAACGCCACCCGAAAATCTTCGGCGTGCTCACCTCGCTCGCCCCTGGCGGCATCATGCACGTCATGAGCGACCATGACCCGCGGCCTTTGCATTATCAGATCGAGAGCCGGTATCCGGAACAATTCGACTGGCAATACCTTGAACAGGGGCCGGATGTTTGGCGCGTCGAGATTCAAAGAGCCAAAGGCTCCGGCTGCGACTGCTGCTGTGGTCATTGAGAGATCAAAGCCATGCCCGGCGCCACCATTTCCCGCTGGACGATGTCTTATTTCGCAGCGGCATTGATCTGTCTGGTCGCCGGGCTGGCCTTGACCGCCTCGGGCTTCGGTTATCCGTCAGTCCCTATCGAGGCTCCGGAATCACTGGTGATTATTCATCTCATCGCGATTGGCTGGCTTGGTCTCCTGTTTGCCGGATCGCTGCTTCAATTCGTGCCGGTGCTTGCCTCCCGGCAATTGCAGTCGCCCCAACTCGCCCTGCCCACCTTGCTTTTGACCATCGGCGGGCTTCTTCTGCTGCTGACCGGATTTCTCGGGCTGGCCGACATCCTACCCTTCCGGGCATGGACGCTCCCGCTTGGAGGTGTCCTTCTGACGTTTGCTTTCGCAAGCCTCTGCTGGATGGTGATCGGCACGCTCGTCACAAACCGACCGCTCTCCCTGCCGGCAAAGTTCGTCGCGCTTGGCTGCGCGCCGCTGATCGGCGTCGCTGTTATGGGATTGCTCTTCACCCTTCCGCTTTCGGGCTTGTCCGATAATCCATATCTCGTCCGGCTGGTGCTGAAAGCCCCACCGGCCCACGCCTATCTTGGCCTCATGGGCTGGATGACCGTCACCGCTGTCGGGGTCAGCTACCGTCTCCTGGCGATGTTCCTGCTGTCGCCCGAGAAGGTCCGCAACACAAGTCGCGCGGCCGCCTGGTTGATGGTCGCGGCTCTTGCGGCGGTGATGTATGATATCGTCGTCGTGGGAGCCGGAGCGGGTGGAAAGTCGCCGTCCGATGTGGCCATGGCGATCGGAGGAATAGCTATCCTGCTCTACGCGATAGATATCTATTCCATTTTCAAGAAACGGAAGCGAAAGTCCGCGGAACTGAACGTGCTTTCGAGCCTGGTGGCAGTCGCCATGCTGGTTATTTCCTTCATTCTCTTCGGTGTCTCGATTGTGATCGGCAACTCGGCGGATATGGCGATCCCGGCTGCCTATCTGTTCACCTTCGGCTGGCTGACGGGCCTGGGCTTTGGGCAGCTCTACAAGATCGTCGCGTTCATGACCTGGCTGGAGTTCTACGGTCCCGTCCTCGGCCGGACCGCCGTGCCGCGCGTTCAGGACCTCGTGAATGAACGACGCGCATCGGTATGGTTCCTGCTCTACTTCAGCGCAACAACCATAGCGACCATCGCTTTGATTCATGATGTGCCGGACGTATTCAGATGGGTTACAATTGCCCAATTGATGGCCGTCTGCGCTCTTGCATTTGAATTCATCCAGGCCCGCCGCCTTACCTTGGTCCCGGCCTCAACCAAACTGCCGACGGGTAACGCCCTATCTCGGCTGTTTTTACCAAGCTTCAACGGGAGGTCATAATGCCCCAGGAATTCCAAGAACTCGATGTGAGATCGATCCTGCAGAACGGCGGCGAGCCGTTCGAAGAAATCATGCGCGCCGTCGGCGCATTGCATCCGGGTCAAGGCCTCAGGCTATTTGCCCCGTTCAGACCACAGCCGCTCTTTCGTGTTATGGACAGCAAGGGTTTCGACCATGAAGTTGTCGAGCTCGACAACGGAGATTTCGAGGTCCGCTTCGTCCCGCGCATGGAAGAAGAGGTGGCAATCTCCGAGAACGCGGTCTCGCCGGAACTCTGGGCGGAACCCTCCGTTGATCTGGATCTGTCCGATCTCGATCCTCCCGAGCCGATGCAGCGGATTCTCTCGGAGGCCGAAGCGCTGAACCCGGGTGAAGTCATCTTCGCCGTGCTCTCACGGGAGCCGGTCTTCTTGTTTCCGGAGCTTACGCGCCGGGGCCACCAATGGGTGGGCAATTTCGATCGGGACGGCAGCGCCTACCGGATCATGATCCGCATAGGCACTGGAGCGACCAATGCGTGAGGCATTTCAGCAGGCGGAGGTGATCGAGCGGATCAGGCAACAGCTCTCATCGGTCATCGATCCGGAGATTGGGCGTGGTATCGTCGAAATGGGCCTGATCTACCTGATTGAGGCAGGCCTTGCCGGCGATGTTCACATCATGATGACCACCACGACAAAAGGCTGCCCAGCTTCCGCCTTTTTGGCCGATGCCGTCCGCGCTTGCGCCGGATCGGTCATCGGCGTGACGAACGTCGACGTGGAGTTGACCTATGATCCTCCGTGGAATCCTTCGATGATGGCGCCATGACGCTCCCGAGCCCGACGCACGGACATCGTGTTTCATCCGTCCGTATCATGATATTCGCCGGCAAGCATGGGAAGAGTGAACCGGAAGCTTGCTCCTCCGGCGGCGTTTCTCGCAACCGATATCTCGCCACCATCCGCCTCGATGATCCTCTTGGATATCGACAGGCCTATTCCCATCCCTCCTGCCTTGGTCGTGACGAAAGGACTGAAGAGTTGCGAGGCGATTTCATCTGAAATTCCCAGTCCCGTATCGTCAATCTGAACGACGATCTCATCCGCACCGGTGGATACCCTGTAATGCAGGGCGTAGAGCAAAGTCTATGGACACCGCCATGACCGCCAGAGCATAGCCATGCCGGTCGGAAAGCGGATGCTTGATGAACGCATGCAGGGTTCGACCCAAGCACTCCGAAAAATTCGCTCGCAGGCATGAGATGAGCCCGCCTGATTGCCTGTGAAGCGGGTTCAGCTTACCGACTGCGTATCCGACAGGCCCGGACATTTTACGCACGCACCGTAAGCTTTCACCGACGACGGCTGAGGAGGAGAGCGCAGCCGCCGTCGGTACGCTGCCGGCTTACACACCAGCTGCAGCGATGTCCGCGTCCAGACGCTCACGTGCCTTTTTCGGCAGCTTGGCCGCCTTGATCGCATCGAGATTGGCCGGTGTGTCGCCCACGACGATCAGACCGATCATTCCCATGCCGACATGCGGGGAGCATTTAACGGCATAGGCGCCTTCGACATCGAAGGTGACTTTGACACTCTCGTTCATCTTGCCCTTGAAGGGCGTTGCACCATCCGGAATGAGACCATTGATGGTCTCGGCATTATGGGATTTGTCCGTCGGGACGAAAGTCACGGTATCGCCCTTGGCAATCTTCAGCGAGCTTGGCTCGAACACCATCACGCCGTCCTTGCCCTTGTTGAGCATGTGGACCTCAAAATCGGCGGCGGAAGCGAGGGTTCCGCACCCTGCGGCGATGATCGTCGCACCGATCAGAGAAACTAAAATATTCTTCATTGTCTTGCTCCTTTCGAGAGGCCTCGTGCCTCTGTTGGAGCCACTCTATCGCGTAGACGGAAGCGTTCTTTGACGCACCGCAAATTTCATACCGACTCCCTCCCCCTATTCTTTGGCGCTTTCTGCCAGTGCGAGCAAACCCTCGGCATCCTTTACCAGAAGCTTCTGGCGTCCGCCTTCGACAAGGCCCTTCGCCTCCCATGCACTCATGATCCGGGATACGGTGTGGAGCGTGGTGCCCGTCATCTCGGCGATATCCTGCCGGGAGATGGGAAAGTCGATGCGCACGGCGCCCCCTTCCTTCCTGCCTGCCTGCTTGACGAGCCTCAGAACTGCATGGGCCACCCGCCGTTCGACCTCCTGGGTGGATATCTCCCGAATGCGGGCATGGGCCTCCTCCAGGCGCTGCCCGATCGTCTGCATCGCAGTGACGGCAAGGCGCGGATTCCGATCGACGAACTGGGGCCATAGCTCCGTGGGCCAGGAAAGCGCAATACTTTCGGCGACGGCGGTCGCAGTACCTGGATAATCGGTGCGCAGAAGCGCTTTGGCAAAGCCGAAAAGGTCGCCGGGATGGACGACGCGAACGATGATCTGCTGGCCGTCCTCGGTGACCTGCGTGACTTTCAGCCGACCGTGCAGAAGAAGATAGAAATGCATCGCAGCCGCTCCCTGTTCGAAGACGGCTTCACCGGCCGGCACCCTGCGGGGGACCGCATGAGCCAGAAGGGCTTCCGTGTCGGCATCCTCCATCTTCTCGAATAGGGGGAAGGTTCGGACGAGGCTTTTGTCGATCTTCAACGGCGTGCGCTCCTGTAGCGGACCTTTGTTTCCGACATTTGCTCAGGAGCCGCGGCATCTGGATGCAAATATCGGAATCGGACCACTCGTTTCGGAGCGACCTTAGCACAACCCAGGGCGAGATCGAAGGCACGGCATTGCCGCGCATGCGCATTCAGGCGATCCAACCTGTATCGCGCAGCTTCCGCAGCAAAGGCGCATACCACCGAGTCGATTTGACAAGACGGAAGCCGAGATTGTCGGGCGGAGTTCCGACCGAACATCCCCCGCCTTTCGGATCGCGGATGAAGGAACTCACCGGTGAACGATGGCCGGCGACCGTGACATACACGCCGCATATCGCCTCCGAGGCGCGGACCGACCCGTTTTTGTAGAGATGCACGCGTCGGTGGCAGGTGGATGTCCACTCCCAAACATTCCCGCCGAAATCGGCCAGACCGAATTCGTTTTCCCCGAAACTGCCGATCGGACGCGGCACAGGATCGCGCTTGGATCTTTCCCGCGCCTCGCGTTCGTAGTCGGCGAGCCAGCGGATCGCGGGATTCTTGTTGTCGGGATCCAGCCCCAGTGCATCATCGGGAAAGCGCTTGCCGGCGGCCTGCGCAAGCTGCTCATCGGTGGGAAGTGTCCAGTAATCGCCGGTCTTGTCGGATAACCAGCGGGCATAGGCCACTGCATCGTCGAAGCTGACGCCGGTCACGGGGATCTCGACACCGGTGGCCGGCGGCGCATCGGCTGGGGCACAGCCGCCATCGAGCACGCAGGCGGCATATTGCGATGCTGTGACCTGATATTTCGTGATGGTGAGGTTATCAGCAGCAACCACGGCCTTCATCGGCGCATCGACCGGCGCCGTACCCTTCACGAATTCGCCGTCGCTTCTGTATTTATAGGCGCGCGGCGGCACGACAACCGTTTGCGGCTCAAAGTCCGCGCTCGTTGGGGGAGATGGTTCGAAGAACCCCGCCTGCTGGAATATACCCACGGATAAAACGGCGATCAGCGTGATCGGAAGCGCGGTACGGAAGAGCGAGTTTTTTGGCTTTTGGTTCGTGCATGACATGTTCGCCTCCTCGGGCGAAACTCTCGCTTCCGGAGGAAGCGCGTCTGTTTGAGGGACATGCGGGGCAGGCACCACCCTGCCCCGCATGTCCAAATCAGCTTCCGGTCGGAGCGACGACCGAAGTCATCAGATCGTCGTTCCAGTCGCCGGTGACCTTGAAGTGTGCCGCCGCGCCCAGCTCGAAGGCCTCGATCAGGTTATGGTTGACATAGGCATAGATGCCGGGCTGTTCGAAGGTGTAGAACGCCGCACCGGCCGTGCCGCCCGGAATGAACCAGGTTTCCTGATCCCGATCGGGGATATTGTTGAACTTGCCGGTTGCCCAGACATAGTCGCCGTGTCCGCCGATGAGGTGCGGGCGGGTATCGCGATTGGCCTGCGAATGGACGATCAGCACTTTTTCCCCGACCGCAGCGGTCAGAGCATTTTCACCGGTCAGGGCGCCGACCGCACCGTTGAAGACGATATGGGTCGGCGTGAGGCTCCGCATGACCTTGAGCGTATCCTCAAAGGCTTCGCCGGCGCTGTCGTATTTCTTGAAGTTACCGGCTTCGTCGCGCGGGACGTAGAAGTCCTGTTCGCCGACGTAGTAGACCTTGTCGTAGACGAGCTCCTTGCCGTGGCCGTCGGTCAGGCCCTCGCGGGGCAGGACCATGATCGCGCCGTTCATGCCCGATGTGACATGCCACGGCACCATTCCGGGAGGTGCGCAATGGTAGACGAAGACGCCGGCCTTGGTCGCCTTGAAACGCAGGACTGCCTTTTCACCGGGGTTGACGATGGTCAGCGCGCCGCCGCCCAGGGCACCCGTCGCCGAATGGAAGTCGATGTTGTGTTGCAGTTCGTTCGTTTCAGGATTGATCAGCGTCAGCTCGACATAGTCGCCCTGATGCACCACCATCAACGGCCCCGGAACCGATCCGTCGAAGGTCATGGCATTGATCTCCGTGCCTTCCTTGTCGATCAGCATCTTCTTCTCCTGGATCGTCAGGGTGAATTCGACGATCTTCGGCGGGCCATCTGCCTTCTGGGTGTGGGCGTGCACGAACGGCGGCTTGACGAGATCGACCTTCACCCGGCGCAGCGCCGAAAGGTCGGTCGGGTTCATCTTGGCCGGCGGGGTCTCATCCGCATTGGCGAAAGAAGCCTGTACGATCGGAGTCATGGCCCCCACGAAGGCGGCCCCTGCCAAAATCGAGCGTCTGGTCATCTGCAATTTGTCAGTCATGGTGCCTCTCCTTTGAAGCAAAGGACGGGGTTGATTGCCGTCCTGTTGAAAGAGAGGCTAAGATGGGTCCTGCGTATCTTCTTTGATGTGCAACAAACTTTCCCTTGTTTGCTTGCGTCTTCGCAAAGACCGGAAAACAAAGGTGGGAGATAGATCAGGCATCGATTGAAGGAATTTCGCCATGACTGATCTTTCCTCCCAGCAAGCTCGCCGCGGAGGTATCCCGCGCGGCCTGTCGCCGACCGCCCCCGTGATCTTCTCCTATGGCTTCAGGCCGTTCTTCCTCTCGGCGGCGCTCTGGGCGGTCGCAGCGATGTTCTTATGGATAGCAAGCCTGGGTGGGGTGATCGAGGTGGCGTCGGCCTATGGCACTGTCCATTGGCACGCGCATGAGATGCTGTTCGGCTATGCAAGCGCCGTGCTTGCCGGTTTCCTGTTGACGGCGGTTCCCAACTGGACCGGCAGGCTGCCCGTCTCCGGCTGGCCGCTTGTCTTTCTCTTTCTCGTCTGGGTCGTCGGCAGGTTGGGCTTCCTGCTCGCCGACACCGTTGGCGTTATGGCAGCCATCCTGGCCGATGGTGCCTTCCTGCCTCTCCTCCTCTTCATCTGCGTGCGTGAAGTTGTCGCCGGGAAGAAATGGAAGGATCTGAAGGTTATCGGTGGTTTGCTGGCACTCTCCACTGCAAACATCCTGTTCCATCTCGACGCAGCGGCCGGACAGCACCCTTCCGTCGGAATCAAGCTTGCACTATCGGCCTATGTCTCGATGATCCTCGTCGTGGGCGGGCGAATCATCCCCAGTTTCACCCGCAACTGGATCAACAAGACGGGCCGGACGGATTTTCCCATCGCCTACAATCACTTCGATACTGCTGCAATCTTGTGCGGAGTGGCTGCCCTGGCGAGTTGGGTGGTTCTGGGCGATGGTCCGGTTGTCGCAGCAGCCGCAGGGCTTGCCGCTGTGATGCATGCGGCAAGGCTTGGACGCTGGCGGGGCTGGACGACGACCGCGGAAATGCTGGTGACGATCCTTCACATCGCCTATCTCTTCGTGCCGCTGGGGTTCGCCGCCATCGCGGTCGCCGCCCTCGGTCTCTTCGACGAGACTTCCGCAATTCACGTGCTGAGCGTCGGAACCGTGGCAACCATGATGCTGGCCGTCATGACCAGGGCGAGCCGGGGCCATACCGGGCGGGTATTGACGGCCTCGCGGACGACCATCGCATCCTACGGAGCAATCGTGCTAAGCGCGCTTTTGAGACCGAGTGCTGCGTTTTTCCCGGAACACCTGAGCACGGTCTACGCACTGGCCGGCCTGGCCTGGTTGATCTCGTTCGGCCTGTTCGTTCTTGAATACGCGCCGATGCTGGCGCGGGTCCGCCGGAAACCGTTATAGGCCGCCACATTCATCACCTCTCCACCTGTCCATCTTCTCATCCGATTGGTTGGTGTATGCCCCTGTTGCGCTCACATCGCGCATAAGGTAGCGGTTGGAAACTCCAAGCTGGAAGGTGAAGACGTGGGAATTCGTACGTGGCTAGGCCTGAAGAAGCGCGCTCATATTGAGCGCCCTCATTTCTGGAATGAGCACAGTTTCTCTCAGATCCAACAAGATCGTTGGGTGATTGACGAACTCAAAGGCAAGCGCAACGGATTTTTCGTCGAGATCGGCGCTTATGATGGCCAGCACTTCAGCAACACATTTATGCTGGAAAGAGAATATGGTTGGAGCGGTATTTTGGCTGAGCCGAACCCGCTGCTCAGTCACTCTATCCGGGAGATCAGATCGAATCCGCTTTGTACGTCTCCTGTTGATGCTGTCACCGGGCGTAGCGTAAAGATGCGGTTTGTGGCGGCCGCACCGGCGCTGTCGTGCATGGCTGAACTCGCCGATAAGGACCTGCACGCCGAGGCGCGAAGCAAGGAAAGCGTGGAGATCGTGCAAACTACGATCAGCCTCAATGATCTGCTTGATACTTACAATGCGCCAAAAATGATCGACTTCATCAGCATCGACACCGAAGGAAACGAGCCGGATATTTTATCGACCTTCGATTTCAACCGGTATGAGGTCAGTTTATTTTGCATGGAACATAATAACACCGATTCCAACAGAAGACTTGACGAAATCATGTTGCCCAGGGGGTATGAGCGCGTCTATCGCGAATGGTCGCGATTTGACGCCTGGTATAGGAAACGCTAATTGGGGTTTCAACATATCACGCTTTCGATGATCCCGCCTTGAAGGCCGAAAATTAGGCTCAATCTGTCAAAGTATTCTGTTATTTTACTATATTATATCGATGTCAGCGGAGATATTGAGCACTGCCGCAATCATCATACGGTCTGGAAACCAACCCGATCGTATGCGGCTCCCCCAGCGCTCGCTGACAGGTAATCCTCAACAAAAAGCCGCGGCATAAACTCGACGAAAAGGTCGGCTGCAGGCGGCATAAAAAGCCGCTGAAGACAAGGCATTCAATTTTTTTTGAGAAGAATCAATAGACGGCGGTGCAAACAGCCTGACGAAAAAATCACGTCTACTACGAACTGGAAATGGTGGGCCCGGAGGGACTCGAACCCCCAACCAAGCGGTTATGAGCCGCCGGCTCTAACCATTGAGCTACAGGCCCGCCGTAAGGCAAAGGTAAGGCGCAATGGCTCGCCTCTCCTCAGGGGTCGCTCTACCGCAAATCATCAACGGCCACAAGTCGTTGCCGCAATAGCTTCACAATCAACCGGCACGTAGACCTGCCGAGGCGCGAATGTGCAGAATCGATTCCGGTTCGACAAGGCGCGCTAAAGGTAGGATATCATCGTAGCAGGCTCGCGGACCGACATCCCTTGCCGCTCAAACAGATCGGGGAGAATACCATGCGCCTTGCGCTTTCGTCGTCGCGTCTCGTCCTGGCAACCCTTTTGGCAGGCGCAGTTACCGCCGCAGCCGGCCAGGCGTCGGCGCAGGAGTTCCGCCCCCGCGACCCGGTTATCAGCATCTCGGGCGAAGGCGAAGCTTCGATCGCGCCTGACATGGCGGTCTTGACACTTTCCGTCGTGCGCAACGGGCAAACGGCCGAAGCCGCACT
Source organism: Neorhizobium phenanthreniclasticum (assembly GCF_040066075.1). Classification (NCBI taxonomy): domain Bacteria; kingdom Pseudomonadati; phylum Pseudomonadota; class Alphaproteobacteria; order Hyphomicrobiales; family Rhizobiaceae; genus Neorhizobium; species Neorhizobium phenanthreniclasticum. The sequence goes on along the minus strand of NZ_JBEAAL010000005.1, from coordinate 187,676 downwards.
TTCGGCCAACAGCGCAGCCATGAAAGAAGTCCTCACTGCAATCAAGGCCGATGGCGTCGCCGATCGCGATATCCAGACGAGCAACTTTTCAATCTACCCCCAATACCGCCATTCCGAGCCGAAGAACGGCGTCGTTGATCCACCGGAGGTCGTCGGCTACGAGGTCGCCAACACGCTGACGCTGAAGGTCCGCGACCTCGATAAGCTTGGCGCCCTCATCGACCGCTCCGTCAAGCTTGGCGTCAATCAGGGCGGCCAGATCGTCTTTACGAACGACGACCCTGAAGAGGCCATGACCGAAGCACGCAAGGCAGCCGTCGCAAAGGCGCTCGCCAAGGCGAGGACGCTGACGGAAGCAGCAGGCGTCAAGCTTGGACGTGTCCTGGAAATCAGCGAGAATGCTGCCCGCCCGATGCCGCAGCCGATGATGCGTATGGCGATGGCGAAGGACATGGCAGCCGAAGCCGTACCGGTCGCAACTGGCGAAAACACCTATACCGTGACCGTCAACGTCACCTTCGCCCTCGAGCAGTGAGATCAAAAACAGACGCCCCCGCCGGTCGATGAGACCGGCGGGCGCTTTCCTCCGCCACCGGGCGATGGAGACGGAAGGATCCGTTACCCTTCCTAACGGCGGATCAGGGGGCAGCCGCGCACGTTGGCGAAAACCACGCGATCGGGGCCGCGTCGTCCGAAACCGACGACGGAGACGGTGCGGCGCGAGACGTCAACGACACGGGTGCGGCGCAGGCCCATGCGATCGGCCTTCCGCTCGGCAAGCCAGGGTGCGCAGCCACGCGGCCGGTGGTCCGGCCGCCAATGACGATCGCGGTCGCGGTCATGATACTGCACGTGAATGCCGAATTCCGGGCCGCCGGCAGCGGCAGTCGATGCAGTTGCGGAAAGGCCAGTGAGCGCGACGAGAGCGGCTATACCGGCTTTGACGATCATGCTGGTCATGGGTGTTTCTCTCCGAAATCCGGGCGGTAGCCCCTGGCCCGAGGTTGTTTCTCTCGCCGTTGCGGGCGATGGGCGTAACCCTAGATCCTCGCACCTGAACGAGGTCCGAATCCGGCATTCAGACATCATTCATCTGCTTTTCATGCGGAGAGATGCAGTACCACCTGGCGGGTATGCGGATAGTCTCGATGCTCGAAGAGATAGATGCCCTGCCATGTACCGAGCATCAGCCGCCCGTCATGAACGGGAATGCCGAGCGAAACGGCAGTGAGCGCCGCCTTGATATGCGCGGGCATGTCGTCCGGGCCTTCGGTCGTGTGCTTCACCCAGCGCATTTCGGGATCGTTCGCCGGTGGCACGAGGCGCGAGAAGAATGCCTTGAGATCGCGGCGCACGTCCGGATCGGCATTTTCCTGGATGATCAGGGAGCAGGACGTGTGGCGCACGAAGACGGTCAGCAGCCCCTCGCCCACCCCTTGGCCACGCACGAAATCCTGTACCGGCTGGGTGAATTCATAGAGCCCCTGGCCTCTCGTGGAAATCGAGATCACGGTCTGGGGCATGGGGCTTCCTTTCATCAGGTACCGGCGGATGCCGGCACCTTTAGCACCAAGCTGGGCTAGATCGACAGAAAGCTCTGGAAGCCACCGTAAATCATCCGTTTGCCGTCGAAGACTTCTTTCCAGTCGTCTCCGGCAAGCCGCGGATCGGCCATCACCTTCTTGTTGATCTCGTCACGACGGGCGCGGCTTTCGTAGGTGATCCAGGAAAAGATGACGATCTCGTCCTCCTTCGCCTGCACCGCGCGCGGAAATGATGTGAGTTCGCCATAAGGCACGTCATCGCCCACGCATTCCACATAGGTCAGCGCGCCATGTTCCTTCCAGACGTCGCCGGCAACGCGCGCTATCTTCTTGTATCGTTCCAGATTGGCCTTGGGTACGGCAACAATGAATCCATCGACATAGGACATGGTCGTCTTCCTTTAGAGCTGAACAATCCAAGGACGGTCGAACAACCGCAAATCCGACATGGCACCGAGATTTTTCTCTGTTGCCCTCTCCGCTTCAGAACTTTCCGGGTTCAGGAGACGAAAGTTCCTCGATCGAATCCACACGATCGGGGTAAAAAGCGACATGCTCCTTGATCCCTGCCACCGCCTCATAGGGGTTCTCGTAAGACCAGACGGCATTTTTCGATCGCTCGCCGCCAAGCGGGATGCTGAAATAGGAAGCCTCGCCCTTATAGGGGCAATAGCTCTCGTAGTCCGTCCGCTGAAGAAGCGACATGTCGACATCCTTGCGGGGAATGTAGTGCACCGCCGGATAGGATGCCTCCTGCAATGTCAGCGAGTTGACGCTGTCGGCGATCACCTTGCCGCCGAGCGTCACTCTCACCCGGGCCGGATTGTGCTTGACGGTGATTGGATGATCAGGCCCCGGAATCTTCTGCGCTCTTGTGTTCATGGCTTCGCCCTTTCGGCTTGGTCTTACAAGACCGGGATATAGGGCGCAGAGGGTCGTCACCAAGCGGCCACGGCGGAACAGTGCCGTCGCCGGTAGCAGACAATCGCCTGCCTAGAATGCCGTGATCACGCTGATTCCGGGCGTTTCGGATGTGTCGAGCGTCATCAGCGCCGGCACGGCGGCTTCCAGGCTGATCCGCCTGGCGATGAGCTGCTGAGGCTTCATCTTGCCCGTCGTCAGCATGGCGAGCATGGCGTCGTAACGCCAAGCCTGCATGCCGTGGCTGCCGTAGATCTCCAGTTCGTGGCCGATCACCTGCGCCATCGGAATTTTTGGTGTGGCATGTTCGCCGAGCATCAGGCCTATCTGCACATGGCGGCCGCGCCGGCGCAGGTTCTTGATCGAATTGAAGCAGGTGACCGGATGACCAAGCGCGTCGATCGAAACGTGCGCGCCGCCCTTGGTGATCTCGCGCACAGCCTCGACCACATCCGCCACCGAACCCGCGTTGATCGTCGCCACCGCGCCGCATTGACGGGCAAGCGCCAGCTTGTCCTCGGCAAGGTCGATACCGATCGCATTCGCCCCGAGTGCCGTGGCGATCATGATCGCCGACAGCCCTACCCCGCCACAGCCATGCACGGCCACCCAGTCGCCCGGTCCGGTGCGGGCCTGGTCGGCAACCGCGCGGAAAGAGGTCGCAAACCGGCAGCCGAGGCTTGCCGCCGTCGCATCGTCGATCTCGTCCGGCAGATGCACGAGGTTCGTGTCGGCATAGTCGATCGCCACGTATTCCGCGAACGAGCCCCAGTGGGTGAACCCCGGCTGGAACTGGTTGGGGCAGACCTGCTGGTTGCCGGAATGGCATTCGGCGCAGTGGCCGCAGCCGGAAACGAAAGGCACCGTCACCCGGTCGCCGACCTTGAAGCGCATCACACCCTTGCCCGTCGCGACGATCTTGCCGGCAAGCTCGTGACCCGGCACATGCGGCAGGCGGATATCCGGGTCGTGGCCCATCCAGCCATGCCAGTCGCTGCGGCAGAGCCCGGTCGCGCCGACCTTGATCACCACGCCGCCGAACGTCGGCTCAGGATCCGGAAGATTGCGGATTTCCGGCGCCTTTTCAAAGGCATCGTAGAACATGGCTTTCATGATGGCATTCCTTGTTTTGGTGGCGGCAACATAACCCGCTTCGCCGCGTGATCAACCGGGTGTTCGCCCCGACGGCTGATGCACCCTGATGACCTGAAGAAAAGCATCACCGTAGCGTTCCAGCTTGGACTGCCCGACGCCGGAAATGCCAAGCAATGCATCGCGGCTCTTCGGGCGTTCGGTCGCGAACGCGACCAGGGTCGTGTCCGGAAAGACGACATAGGGCGGCACCGACAGTTCCCTGGCGATCGCGGTGCGGGCGGCACGGAGAGCCTCGAAGAGTTCCAAATCGTGGCCTTGCAGCTGCAACTTGGCATTCGCCGAACTGGGCGAAGCGCTTCTCGCTGCCTTGCCCGTTGTCGGACGATCCTTGCGGAAGCGCACCTCGCGCTCTCGCTTGAATACGGCCCGGGCCTCCGGCTCCAACCTCAGCGCGCCGAAGGCGTTGTGATCGACGCTGACGAAGCCCGCAGCAAGAAGCTGGCGGTAGACCGATTGCCAGGTCTTCGAAGGGATATCCTTGCCGACACCGAAAACCGGCATGTCCACATGGCCGAAACGGGTGGTCTTTTCGTTGACGGTTCCGATGAGCACATCGATGAGGTGGCCGGTTCCGAAGCGCTCCCCGGTTCGATAGACCGCAGCCAGCGCCTTGATCGCGGCCTCCGTACCGTCCCAGGTTTCGACCGGCTTGAGGCATGTATCGCAATTGCCGCATCCGCCTTGATGCATCTCGCCGAAATGCGCCAGGATCGCCTGCCGGCGGCAGCCCGGCGTCTCGCATATCGCAAGAACCGCATTGAGCTTGGCACGCTCGACGCGCTTGATGTCGTCACCCGACGTGCCCTCGTCGATCATCCGCCGGCGCTGGATGACGTCCGCCATGCCATAGGCCATCCAGACCTCGGACGGAAGGCCGTCGCGGCCGGCGCGCCCGGTTTCCTGATAATAGGCCTCGACCGAACCCGGCAGGTCGAGATGCGCCACATATCGCACGTTCGGTTTGTCGATCCCCATGCCGAAGGCGACGGTCGCGACAAGGCAGAGGTTCTCATCCTTCAGAAATGCATCCTGATGAGCGTCGCGGACCTGCCGCTCCATTCCGGCATGATAGGAAAGTGCACGAATGCCCTGCCCGTTCAGCCATTCGGCCGTATCCTCGACCTTGGCGCGCGAGAGGCAATAGACGATACCGCTCGAACCCTTGTGGCGCGACAGGAAGCGCAAGAGCTGCTGGCGCGGCTGGTCTCGTTCGACGATCTCATAGGAAATGTTCGGGCGGTCGAACGAGGTCGTGAAGACTTCCGCCGAACGGAGTGCAAGCTTGTCGACGATATCGTCGCGAGTATGCGGATCGGCGGTCGCCGTCAGCGCGATGCGCGGCACGTCTGGATACTGCTCGGCGAGCCGGCCGAGTTCGCGATATTCCGGCCGGAAATCATGCCCCCACTGGGAGACACAATGCGCCTCGTCGATTGCGAACAGCGCGATCCGAACATTGCCGATCATTTCCCGGAAGCCGGGTGTGACGACACGCTCGGGCGTCACATAGAGAAGCTTCAGATCGCCGGCGGCAATCGCCCGGCGGACATCGACAAACTCTTCGCGCGTCAACGACGAATTGAGCGCTGCGGCACGTATGCCGAGCTGCTTCAGCGCCTCCACCTGGTCCCGCATCAGCGCGATCAGCGGTGAAATCACGATGCCGACGCCGTCCCGGCAGAGCGCGGGGATCTGAAAGCATAGCGACTTGCCCGCCCCGGTCGGAAAAAGCACGACTGCATCGCCGCCCGACACGACCCGATCGACGACGGCGGCCTGTTTGCCGCGGAAAGCGGAATAACCATAGACATGCTTCAGGACGGCAAGCGGGTTCCCCGCACCGTCGCGATCGAACAGGAGATCGGTCGTATTTTCTGTTTGCTGCATGGAATCGCTTTTACATGAATGCCGGCACTATGACACCGGCGACGCGCCGGCAGCGAGTGCCACGCGCCAATCAGAATTCCGGAAAGCCCCGCTTGCGCCACTCGCTTTGCGGCACCGGTGCGCCGACATCGAATGCGAAGGAGACAACCTTGGTCGCATCTTCATCGATTTCGCAACGGAAACTGAGATTGTACCACTGCGCGTTTGCCCGGAAAGCACCGCTCCTGACCTCCAGGACGTTTCCCTGCGGCAGACGGTAGACCTGTACGATTTCGGGCCGATATCGCGGAGAGGCATGGCGCAACTGTTCCTGCATTTCCGTCGCGCAAAGCTGGCCGGCCCGCACGCCGCGCGGCACATTGCCCATCGCCGTCGTGGCCACGGGGTCGTTCGTCTCTCTTTGCGAGAACAGCGTCTTCGCCTCCGTCAGTTCGGTGGGCTTTTCCGCCGGTGGCGTTTTAGCCGCCTCACTTTTGGGCTGAGCTGCGGGAGGGGGAGCGACGATATCCGCTTTGGTCGCGTCCGGGGAAGTCTCCGAAGACGGGCCGTTTTGTCGCCGCTCGGCGGCCGCAATATCGACCTCAGGCACCGCGATATCGTCAGGCACTGGGTTTGCCGGAGGCTCTTCGGCAACGACCGGCTCCTCCTCCAAAGGTTTCGGCGGCTCGGCGGTCTCGGTATCCGGTAGGGTTTCGGCCGGCGGCATCTCCGCCTCCTCGGAGGCATTTCCGGCTTCGGATTTCTTCGGCCCGCTATCCTTTTCGCCAAACTCGAAGACCGGACGCAGGACCGGGATAGGCTGTCCCCCGGCCTGCTCATTCGCAGGAGGCTGCTCGTCCGGTTTGGCCTCCTGCTGTTGCGGCGGCTCGGAAGGCGGCGGCGGCGGGGGCGGCTCTTCTTGTTTGGTCTCTTCCTGTTTCGGCGGCTCAGGTGGAGGTGGCGGCTCCTCCTGCTTGGCCTCCTCCTGCTTCGGCGGTTCGGGCGGCGGGGGGGCCTCTTCCTTCTTCACCTCTTCCGGCTTCGGTTCTTCCGGAACGGGTTGCTCCTCCGCCTTCTGTTCAGGCTCTTCCGGTGGAGGAACGATCTCGACGTTCACGCTCTCCTCTTCCTGCGGCTCCGAAAAATCGAGCGGCAGGTGAAAGAACAGCACGGCCGCGAAAACGGCATGCAGAAGGATGGAGGCCGGAATGCCCCATCCCATATTGCCGCGCCGCTTCCTGAGTTCGTCCGTCATGGAACCCGATGTAAGATGGAAAGTCGACAGGATCGAGTCCCGACCCATCAAAACAGAACAAATTCCATGTTGTCCGCAGCCTGTGGACAGTCCGTCGAGAGATCAGTCGCATCCCGCATGGCATACGGAGGTCTTTTCAATGAGGCCTCCGTATTGGCATCCAGACGACCTCCCGAACATCGAACCTTCACCACGCCTTAGCTGAGGCCGGCGATCAGCTCGCGATACGCATTCTCGGGAAACGCCTTCATGGTGCGCGTCCTGACATTTCCACCCATCCCGAGGGCCAGAATGAAATGGGCCAGGACCGCATCGTCGGGCGCCTCGCACACTGCAACCATGTCATATTCGCCCATGGTCAGATAGAAATCCTTGAAAGAACCTCCCATTGCTTCCAGCGCTTTCCTGGCGGCATCCAGCCGTTTGGGTGACTCGCGCACGTTCTTGATGCCCTGCTCGGTCCAATTCAGCATCACGATGTAGGTCATTGCAGTTCTCCCATGCGGCACCTCCTCGCGGGGCGCCGCCCCAGTTCCGCATCTGTGAGGATGGTACTCCTCCAGGGAGAGGCGCGCAAACCGGCAACGAAAAACCCGGCCTGCCTTCGCAAACCGGGTTTCCAATCTTCGTCTCGTAAAGCCCGCTCAGCTATCGAGGAAGCTGCGGAGCTTTCTAGAGCGGCTCGGATGCTTGAGCTTCCTGAGCGCCTTCGCCTCGATCTGACGGATACGTTCGCGGGTGACCGAGAACTGCTGACCGACCTCTTCGAGCGTGTGGTCCGTATTCATGCCGATGCCGAAACGCATGCGCAGCACGCGCTCTTCACGCGGGGTGAGCGAGGCGAGAACGCGGGTCGTCGTCTCGCGCAGGTTCGCCTGGATCGCCGCATCAATCGGCAGAAGCGCATTCTTGTCCTCGATGAAGTCGCCGAGGTGGCTATCCTCCTCGTCACCCACCGGGGTTTCGAGCGAGATCGGTTCCTTGGCGATCTTCAGGACCTTGCGGACCTTTTCGAGCGGCATGGCGAGCTTTTCGGCCAGTTCTTCCGGCGTCGGCTCGCGGCCGATCTCGTGCAGCATCTGGCGCGAGGTGCGGACGATCTTGTTGATCGTCTCGATCATGTGCACCGGAATGCGGATCGTGCGGGCCTGGTCGGCGATCGAACGGGTGATCGCCTGCCGGATCCACCAGGTGGCGTAGGTCGAGAACTTGTAGCCGCGGCGGTACTCGAACTTGTCGACCGCCTTCATCAGGCCGATATTGCCCTCCTGGATGAGGTCGAGGAACTGCAGACCGCGGTTCGTGTATTTCTTGGCGATGGAGATGACGAGTCGCAGGTTCGCTTCGACCATCTCCTTCTTGGCGATGCGCGCTTCGCGCTCGCCCTTCTGCACCATGTGCACGATGCGGCGGAATTCCGAGATCGAGATGCCGGTTTCGGTTGCCAGATTCTGGATCTCCTGGCGGATGTCGCGGATCGTCGTGTTCTCCGCGCGCGCGAATTCCTTCCAGCCACGAGCCGCCAGATTGGCGATCGACTTCATCCAGTTGGGATCGAGCTCGGCCCCCTGGTACTGTTCCAGGAAAGAGTCGCGCTTGACGCCATAGGATTCGGCAAGACGCAGCAGGCGGCCTTCGTTCTGCACAAGGCGCTTGTTGATGTCGTAGAGCTGCTCGACGAGGGCGTCGATGCGGTTCTGGTTGAGCGACAACGACTTGACCGCCGTGATCAGTTCGTCCTTGAGCTCCTTGTAGCGACGCTCCTGAGCGGATGACAGCGTACCGGTAGCGGCAAGCCGCTGCTCGACCTGCTGGTCCTGCAGCTTGCGCAGCTTCTTGTAGGTGTCGGCGATCAGGTCGAGGGTTTCCATGACCTGCGGACGCAGTTCCGCTTCCATCGCGGCAAGCGACAGGTTGGACTCGTCGTCGTCCTCTTCCTCTTCCTCGAGGGCCATGCCTTCACCGCCAACGGCGGTGATGTCGTCGTCATTGGCGGCGGAGAAGCGAGCCTTGCGGCTCTTTTCCTTCTCTTCCGCGGCCTTCCGGTCGGCCTCGATCTTCTCCGGGCTCTGGAACTGCGGCGCAGCCTTCGCCTCGGGACCGGAATAGGTCGTTTCGAGGTCGATGATTTCGCGCAGCAGCGTCGTGCCCTCATTGAGCTCGTCGCGCCAGATGATCAACGCCTGGAAGGTCAGCGGGCTCTCGCAGAGACCGGCGATCATCGTCTCGCGACCGGCTTCGATACGCTTGGCGATCGCAATTTCGCCTTCGCGCGACAGAAGCTCGACGGAACCCATCTCGCGCAGGTACATGCGCACCGGATCGTCGGTACGGTCGGTCGGTTCCTTCTTCTTGGCGGTCGCAAGCGCGGTACTGGAGGTGGTGGCGAGTTCGCCGCCTTCGCTCTCCTCGCCGTCGCTGTCGCCTTCGTCGTCGTCACCAGCGGCGGCGTCTTCCGCCTCCTCGTCCTCGACGACGTTGATGCCCATGTCGGAGAGCATCGACATCGTATCCTCGATCTGCTCGGAGGTGACTTCCTCCGAAGGCAGGACCGAATTCAACTCGTCCATGGTGACATAGCCGCGCTTCTTGGCGGCTTTGATCATCTTTTTGACCGCGTCGTCAGAAAGGTCGAGAAGCGGACCATCTTGCGTACCTTCGCGTTCGTTATCTGCTTCTTCGGTTTCTTTGACTTTTGTTGCCATGTATTTCGTCGCTTTCCCTGAACGCCACTTTTGCCGCGCTTCGTGGCCATCGGCTCAAGACGGAATTGACCGCCTTCACCGCGAATCACTGTTCAACACGTAACGGAATGACCTTTAATTCCCGATTACCATTCGGCGGTCGCTTTTGACGCAGGACCGTCCTGTCAGAAGATCACCGGTCATGTTCGGTGCTATTGACCCACTCCGCCTGTTCTGCCTTGAAATGGTGATTCCCACAAATTAACGTTCCGTCAAGCCTTTCCAGAGCCCATGCCCAGGAAAAGTGGAAAAACCCGCCCAAGACAGGCCTAATAGGGGGACGCTCACCAGATTTACCCGATATGTAGGCGGCACGCCCTCAAAGACAAGGGTTTGCACTTGCACAAAGGACGCAGCCTCAGTCCCGCCGCATCACTTAATGGGAAGCGCCGTCATACTGAGTTATCGTGAGTGCCCTGAGATCGATCTCCGGCACGCATCTTAAATTGATTGCCGTCATTTCTGTTCCATCCGGCATAGTCGCCTCGCTGAAAGGTGCAATGCCGCAATTGGCACAGAAATAATGGGCAATCACATGCTTGTTGAACTGATAGGTCGAAAGGTTTTCGCGAGCTGTCGTCAATTCGAACTGGCTTCGCGGCACGAAAGCCAGCAGCGAGCCTTTGCGGCGACAGAGGGAACAGTTGCATTCCAATGCCTTGTCGAACTCGCCCTCCGCCTCGAAAGCAATTTCGCCGCAATGGCAGCTCCCCGAAATATGCATCGCCATCCATCTCCTCCTCATTTGCGCCGGCGTAGATTAGAGCGCCCGGATCGTTCGGCAAGAGCGTAGCCTCACGGTGTCAAGGCTAGCCGTGGCTGACGGCGGCCCCCTTCACGCGGCCGGATAGCACGCCGAAACCATCGATGATCGCTTCCTGGTTTTCCATACGCAGGATTTCGAGCTGCACTTCCGAAAGCGCCCTGAGCAGCGGCTCGATCTCGCCGGCATCACCCGCCTCCGTCGCCTCGGCAATTTCGCGCTCGAGTTCGATCTTCTGGAGCCGCAGCGCCTTGGTGCGCTTGTGGAGAGACAGCGCTTGGCGATAGCCTTCGCGAGCGTCCTCCATTGCCGCCTGCTCGGTTGCAGTCCAGAGCCGCGCATTGCGAATCTGCTGGTCGAGAGACCTCAACAGACCGTCGAAACCCTCGGCGGAAAGCCGCTTTACCAGGTATTCGCGCGAAAGATTGGCGCCGGCGGTCGCCGCTGCCGGCAGCATGGCAGACCAGAAGCGCTGCAGATCACGGTTCTCGAAATCGATAGCGGCGATCTCGTCATATTCTTCCAGGAGAAGCTGCGGATGGTTGACGATGGTGAGCGCCAGCACGCTTTCCCGAAGCGCCGACAGATCGCCATAGCCGCGGACGAGGCCGGAACGGGCCAGCCGGTCGGAGATGCCGACGCCCCTCCCGGCGGCGCGCGGCCCTTGCGGCGTGCCTCCCTGCCCCATCCTGCCACCGCCGCCGCGCTGAAAACCCTGACGCCGATCATTGCCGCCCCGCGGTGCCGACGCGAAGAAGCTGTTGAGACGGTCGCGGATATCCTGCTGATAATAGCGGCGCACATTCTCATCGGCGATGACAGAGATGATCTGCTTCAGCCGCGCCTCAAGCTCGGCACGCTTTTCCGGTGTGTCGAAATTCGCGGAAGCAGCCTCGCGCTGCCAGATCACGTCCACCAGCGGCTTGGCTTCCGACAGCACCTTGTCGAAAGGCGCGCGGCCCTCATGCTTGACGAGATCATCCGGATCCTTGCCATCCGGCAGGAGTGCGAAGCGCACCGAACGCCCGGGCTTCAGCAAAGGCAGTGCCAGATCGGCAGCCCGGCTTGCGGCGCGCAACCCGGCGCCGTCACCGTCGAAGCAGAGGATCGGTTGCGGCGACATCTTCCAAAGAAGGTCGAGCTGGTTTTCGGTCAGAGCCGTGCCGAGCGGCGCCACCGCATTGTCGATGCCCGCCTGGCTGAGCGCGATGACGTCCATATAGCCCTCGACGGCGATGATCGTGCCGGCCTCGCTTTTGCCGGCACCCGCTTGAGCTGCCCGCCGGGCGCGGGCGAAATTGTAGAGCACCTGCCCCTTGTGAAAGAGCTCGGTTTCCGGCGAGTTCATGTATTTGGCCGGCGCATCCGGTGACATGGCACGACCGCCGAAAGCGATCACCTTTTCCCGCGAAGACAGGATGGGGAACATGATGCGGTCTCGGAAATAGTCGTAGGAAACCGGAATGTCGTCGCCATGCCGCACCAGCCCGCAAGCCTCGATCTGTTCCTTCGGCACACCCTTGCCGGCCAGGAACTCCTTGAGTGCATTGCGGCTTTCCGAAGCGTAGCCGAGCCTGAAGGTCTCGATGGTGCGGCCCGTCAACCCGCGGTCGCGCAAATAGGCGCGCGCCTTGGCACCGCCGGCACTCTGGAGCTGGTCCTGAAAGAAGCGCGCCGCCATCTCCATGACATCAAGCAGCGACATGCGCTCCTTCTCGCGCTTCTCGGCTTGAGGGTCCGGCTGCGGCAGGGCAATGCCTGCGAGGTCGGCAATCTGCTGCACCGCCTCGGGAAAGCTCAGGCCTTCGAGATCGGTCAGGAAACGGAAATGATCACCTGAAACACCGCAGCCGAAGCAGTGATAGCGGCCCTTGCGGTCCTCGCAATGAAAGCTCGGGCTCTTCTCTCCGTGGAAGGGGCAGCAGGCCCAGTAGTCGCCGCGCGAGACATTGGTCTTCCTGCGATCCCACGTCACCCGGCGGCCGATCACGGCCGATATCGGCACACGGTCGCGGATTTCATCGAGGAAACTGTTGGAAAAGCGCATATTCACCTCTGGGCTAGCTTCCATATAAGCAGAGCGGCACCGCAACACCACTGCCAAGCAAAATACTGCCCGCTATTCACAGGCTTGACTACCCGCACCCATGTATATACATTTGCCCATACACGTGGCGCATTACGTGCCTGAAGGCAACTGAAGTCTTTGGGGTACGCCATGAATCATGAGCAAGGAGCGCTCTCCGTCTTCGAATGGAACGAAGACAAGCGGAGAACCAATCTTGAAAAAACATCAGATTGATTTCGAAGATGTGGTATTCGCCCTCCAAGAGCTCCGTCTTGAATTGCGCTCGGATCGAAACGGAGAAGTCCGCATCCTTGCAATTTGTCCCAATACAGAGCGCCTCATAGCAGTCGTTTATACGATGAGAGGTGAAAAATGCCGGATCATCTCAGCACGAGCGGCCAGACAGAATGAGCAAAGACTCTATTACCACCGTTACCCCCGATGAACTTCGCTTGAAGCGTGCGCGAGGCGAAAAAGGCCAGACCGATTGGGCGCGCGTCCAGGCCATGACCGACGAAGATATCGATCATGCAACTGCGGGCGATCCCGATTGGGCGGAGTTCCAGGATATCGACTGGTCCAAGGCCGTTCTCGTCGTGCCGAAACCCAAGAGGTCCATTTCCATTCGTGTGGATGACGAGATCATCGATTTCTTCAAATCCACTAGCAAGGGATACCAGACCCGCATCAATGCCGTTCTGCGGCATTACGTGCGCCAGCAAAAGCGCCATAAGAAATAGAACCGCCCCGCCCCGCTGCCACCAAGTCCATGGCCGCGGGCAAGAGGTACAGACCAGCAAAAAACGGGATTCCGATTATCGTAATCCCGCCTTTGAACTCCATTCAAGATTCAAGCCGCGAACCTACTTCAAAAGCTCCTTCACCACGCCGGAGGCCTTGGCGAAATCCATCTGGCCCGGATATTTTTCCTTCAACGCGGCCATCACCTTGCCCATGTCGCGGAGGCCCTGGGCTCCCATTTCGGCGATCGTCGCCTGAACGAGCTCGCCAACCTTTGCATCCGAAAGCTGCTCAGGCATAAAGCCCTTGATGATGTCGATTTCCTCGCGCTCCTGGGCGGCGAGTTCGGCGCGGCCGGCATCCTCATAGATCTTGGCCGATTCCTCGCGCTGCTTCACCATTTTCTGCAGTATTTGCAGGATGTCGTCATCACTCACCGGATCCTTGCCGAGGCCGCGGTTCGCGATATCGCGGTCCTTGATCGCGGTCTGGATGAGACGCACCGTCGAAACGCGACGGTTGTCCTTGGCCTTCATGGCAGTCTTGAGCGCTTCAGAAAGCTTGTCGCGCATCATCGTCTTTTTCTCCTTGGGAAAAGCTTGCGCAGGCACCGGGAATTGTGGCTTTTCCTTGTCATTCCGTTGCAGTCATAGACGACCGGTTCGGATCGATCAAATCAATTCACCCGAGCCCCTAAATTCCGGAGGTTTCAATCCCCATGGATTTCTTGGCGGGCGAGATTGACCACCCCGCCTGCTTTGTCTATTTTCCGGCACCTGCACGAGATTTAAATGTCAGGGCTTGCGCCGGGATACCCCGCGCGCCCTTTTCTGCGACTATAAATGGCCCTCACAGCCTGTCTCTTCAAGGGACGGGGCGGTGAGGCAGAAGGATGATCATGACCGCGACCGCTCCAGCCACCGCCCCTTGGACCACGAAGAAACCCACCGCCGTGCTCGTTCTTGCAGATGGCACGGTGATCGAAGGAACGGGGATAGGTGCGACCGGCAAAGTCACGGCAGAAGTCGTCTTCAACACCGCGCTGACGGGGTACGAGGAAATCCTCACGGATCCGTCCTATCTCGGCCAGATCGTCACCTTCACCTTCCCGCATATCGGCAATGTCGGCACCAATGAAGAGGACATCGAGGACCTGACACCCGCCGCGCGGCGCGGCGCAGTCGGCGTCATCTTCAAGGCCGACATCACGGAACCCTCCAACTACCGTGCCGCCAAGCATCTCGATGCCTGGCTGAAGGCACGCGGCGTCATCGGCCTGTCCGGCATAGACACCCGCGCACTCACGGCCTGGATCCGGCAGAACGGCGCACCAAATGCCATCATCGCCCATGACCCGAACGGCGTCTTCGACATCGAAACACTGAAGGCCGAGGCCAAGGCCTGGAGCGGCCTCGAAGGTCTCGACCTCGCCAAGGAAGCGACCTCCGGGCAATCTTCTCAGTGGGTGCAGACGCCCTGGGTCTGGAACGAAGGCTACGGAGAACTCTCGCCGGAAGACGCAAAATACCACATCGTCTGCATCGACTACGGCGTGAAGCGCAACATCCTGCGCCTCTTCTCAGGCCTCGACTGCAAGGTGACCATCGTACCGGCCCAGACATCCGCCGAAGATATCCTCGCGTTGAAGCCTGACGGCATCTTCCTGTCGAATGGTCCCGGCGATCCGGCCGCAACCGGCGAATATGCCGTGCCGGTCATCCGTGACATCCTCAAGACGGACATCCCGACCTTCGGCATCTGCCTCGGTCACCAGATGCTCGGCCTTGCGCTTGGTGCCAAGACCGAAAAAATGCATCAGGGCCATCACGGCGCCAACCATCCGGTCAAAGACCACACGACCGGCAAGGTCGAGATCGTATCCATGAATCATGGCTTTGCAGTCGACTCGAAGTCCCTACCGGAAAGCGTTGAAGAAACGCATGTTTCTCTCTTCGACGGCACGAATTGCGGGCTGCGCGTTGCCGGCAAGCCGGTCTTCTCCGTGCAGCATCACCCGGAAGCCTCCCCCGGGCCCCAGGACAGCCACTATCTCTTCCGCCGTTTCGTCAACCTGGTGCGCGAGAAGAAGGGTGAGCCGGCGCTCGCTGAACGTTGACTTTCGCGGGCATTTGAAAAATCACGCAAGGCCTATTGACCTCAACTTTGGTTGAGGTCGCATAAGACCCCTGTTCATGTCGAACAGGGGTTTTTCTTATGAGCGAAATGAAGAGCGGACGCGTCGTTCGCGTCAATAGATTCTCGGTACCGGCAGGCGCCCGTGACGAGTTCATGAGGCTGATCGGAAGGACGCACGACGTCATACGCGCGCAACCAGGCTTTATTGACGACATGGTTCTTGAACAGAATTCAGGCGCCGAGACGTTCAATCTCATCACCATCCTCCAATTCGAGGGCGAACACGTCCTTCAGCCGGTCATTGCGGCTGTAGCCAAAGCGGATGCTGCGGCCGGGATAGACCGGCAGATGCTGAGCCGGCGCCTTGGCGTCGAAACCCATGTGGCCTTCTATTCGCCCGTGATGTTGCCCGAGCTTCTTCCGGCTTGATCCGCTCGCTGACGCCAACGGCCCGCTGATCTTCAGCGGGCCTCCTGCATCTGGCGATGCAGCAGCAGCCAGAAGCGTCCGCACAGGAATGCCGCCGCCGCCGCAAGGCCGAGCACGAAGCCGAACCAGACGCCCACCCCCCGGAAGCCGAGCGGGAAGGCGAAAATCCAGGCACAGGCGAAGCCGATCGGCCAATAGGCGATCAGCGCCAGCAGCATCGGCACCCTGGTATCCTTGAGACCGCGAAGCAACCCCGCCCCCACCGCCTGCAAGCCATCGACGACCTGAAAAGCACCGGAAATGATGATGAGCGGCGCGGCAAATTTGAGCAGTGTTTCGGCATCGGGTCGCTTCATATCCAGGAAGAGCGAACCGAGCTCGCGCGGAAAGAGAGCGAAAAGCACGCTCCCTGCCAGCGTAAAGCAGATGCTGATCAGAAGAGCCGACACCGCCGCGCGCCGGAGGCCGAGCACATCTCCGCGTCCATTGGCCAATCCGACGCGTACCGTCGCCACCTGCGAAAGTCCGAGCGGGATCATGAATGCGATGGACGCCAGCTGCAGTGCGATACCGTGCGCGGCAAGCTCGATCTTACCGAGCATTCCCATCAGCAACGACGCAGCAGCAAAAAGACTGGTCTCGGCGAGAATGGTGAAGCTGATCGGCAAGCCGAGATTGACCACCTCCCGGAATGCCACCCAATCCGGCCTCCAGAAGCGGACAAACAATTCGTAGGCCCGCGTTTTTTCCTTCGCTTCGATATAAGCGATCGAAAGCAGGCAGCCGATCGTGGCCGCGGCGATGGAAGCCACGGCCGCCCCTTGCAACCCCAGGGCAGGCGCGCCGAAATTACCAAAGATGAAGGCATAGTTCATCACCGCATTGGTGAGGAACATGCCGATCGTTACATAAAGGATGATGCCGCCCCGCTGGAGGCCGCTCAGGAAACCGCGCATCACCATAAGGACCAGATTCGGGAAAATACCCCACTGAATGATGCGCAGGTAGCCCTGCGCCAGCCCGGCGACTTCCGGATCCTGTCCGAGCGCGATCAGCATCGGCTGGGAGAACCACAGGATGGGCGCGGTCAGGACGCCATAGGCGATCACCACCCACATGCCCATCCGAACCGAGCGACGGACCGATACGGAATCGCCCCGCCCCAATGCCTGCGCGACCATCGGCACCACGGCGCTTGCAAAGCCCGAACCGAAGATGAAGACGATGAAGAACATCTGGCTGCCGAGAACCACGGCCGCCAGTTCGGTGGTCCCGAGCCAGCCGACCATGATGACGTCGGTCGTGTTGATTGCCATCTGGGCGAGCTGCGCGCCGACAAGCGGCACGCCGAGAGCAAATGTCGCCCGCATATGCGAGGACCAGGAATTGTCCGCTGTCCCCTTGAAGGTCGTGGCCCGGCTCGACATGGTCTCCTCCACAGACGAAAAAAGCCGCTTCCAGGAACTGGCGAGCGGCGGATGATGCAGCCTATAGAGGAGCATCATCCGTGCGGCAAGGCTTACGCGCGACCCAGCAGAATTTTTGGCTGGTCCCTTCAAGAAATCTGATGGGACAGCTCGTTTCCAGCCGGAACTGCGGAAGTTCTCCGCGAAATTCGGGTCAAGAACACCAGGATAGCCACAGCCATGAAGATCGCCGCCATGATGTAAGGCGCGCCGGCAAATTCAATGATTGCCTCCGGGCCGGTGAAGGCGCTAAAAAGCTGCGTGAAGATTGCAGGACCGATGATCGTCGTCAGGCTGGTAAGGCTTGTCATCGCCCCCTGAAGCTCGCCTTGCGCCGACGGCGGCACCTTGCCGGCTGCAATGCTCCTCAGCGGCGGGTCGGCGACATTCTCGATTGTCGTAGCAAGGATCACGGCATAGACGACCCATCCTTCCCAGGCCAGGCCATAGCCGGTGAGACCGAGACAGGAGAAGGAAAGTCCCAGCACTGCCGTCTTCCATTCGCCGAGAACCGGCACCAGCTTCGGCAGGACGAAGCCCATGACCAGGGCCGCGCAGATGCCGAAGAGACCGAGCGACAGGCCGATCTGACCCTCGCTCCAGCCGTAGCGATAGGCCGAGACGAAAGCCCAGGCGGACGGATAGACCGCATGGGCCAGCCAATAGAGGAACATCACCAGCATGACCCAGCCGATCCCCGGATAATGGCGCATCTGGCGCAGCGCGCCGAGCGGGTTCGCGCGCCTCCACTCGAATTTGCGGCGATGCGCCCTGCCAAGCGTCTCCGGAAGCAGGAACCAGGCGGCGATGAAATTGGCAAGCGACAGGAGGCCGGCGCCAAGGAAGGGCACCCTCGGTCCGAGCTCGCCAAGCAGGCCGCCGATCACCGGTCCCACCGTGAAGCCGACACCGAATGCAATGCCGATCAGACCGAAATTCTTGGCGCGGTTCTCGTCATTGCTGATGTCGGCGATATAGGCCGAGCATGTGGCGAAACTGCCGCCCGAGATACCTGCGAGGACTCGCCCGACGAACAGCATCCAGAAGCTGGTCGCAGCCGCGCAGATGAGATTGTCGATCGCGAAGGTGAAGACGGAGGCAAGCAGGATCGGCCGGCGGCCGAAGCGGTCGCTCAAGTTGCCGAGCAGAGGCGCAAAGAGGAACTGCATGGCCGAATAGATGAGCAGCAGCCAGCCTCCGTCGACGGCAGCCGCGCTCATGTCGTCGCCGGTGAGTTCGCGCAGAAAGGTCGGCAGCACCGGCATGATGATCGCAATCCCGATGATATCGAGAAACAGGATCATGAAGACGAGGAAAAGGCCGCGGCGGACGAATTTCGGGTCGAGCATCGAGTGTCTCTCTAGGCTTTGATGTTTTCTGGAAAGACGATCGTGTCGCCACGCCGCCTACATAGCCGCAAACGAAAAGGGAAACAATGCGTGAACATTTCAAAGTTTTTGATGAAAGGACAGCCAACCCGCCGGAAAAGATCTATAGGAGTTGGCGTCTCTCCTCGATTCTGTTCCGGCGGCATCCCATGATCGAATTTCTCTGTCGCGGCATGCTGATCGGCATCGGTGCGACCGTCCTCATGGATCTATGGGCCATCGTGCTTCACTGCGTCTTCAGCCAGCCGAAAGCCAACTGGGCGCCGGGCAGCCGCTGGTTCTGGCACCTCTCCCGCGGCAAGGTCTTTCATGAAAGCATTGCCGCAGCAGAATCCTATCACCGCGAGCTGGCCCTCGGCTGGGCGGGTCACTACCCCTCCAGATCCCGCTTCATCTTGTCGAGCATGTCGACCGCACGCGCCGCATAAGCGCCGATCCAGCGATCGTGGATCGCCTTGATCGGCAGCGGGTTCAGATGGTTCCAGCGCTCCCGTCCCTCGCGCTTCACCAGCACCAGATCGGCGCCCTCCAGAACCTTCAGATGCTGCATCACCGTGCAGCGGTCGAGTTTCGGGAAGCGGGCACAGAGATCGCCCGTCGTTTTCGGGTGATCTTTCAGAACATCCAGAATCTCGCGGCGAACAGGCGCCGCCAATGCCTTGAAAATCTTGTCACTTTGTTTATCGCTTGACATGTTATGTTTTTATAACATGATAGAAGCGGAAAACAAGGGAGAAGAAGACCATGGAACTGAAATTCAAAGTGTCGGGCCGGATTTCGAAACCGGTCGAGGACGTGTTCGAGGCAGTGGTCGATCCGAAGAAGCTTTCGGGCTATTTCACGACCGGCGGCGCTGAAGGGCGGCTCGAAACGGGTGCCACGGTCACCTGGGATTTTCACGATTTTCCGGGTGCCTTTCCGGTCGAGGTCGTCGAGGTGGAGAAGAACCGGAAAATCGTCCTGCGATGGGATGCGACAGAGGGCAACCCGGCCGAACAGGGGCCTGAAAACGTCCTGCCAGCCAATTACCAGACGACGGTGACGATGACCTTCGAGCCGCTGGACGGCAGCCGTACGCTGGTGACGATCGCCGAGGAAGGCTGGCGGGAAACGCCCGGCGGGCTTGCGGCCTCCTACGGCAATTGCCAGGGCTGGTCGCAGATGCTCTGCGCCATGAAGGCCTATGTGGAATACGGCATCAACCTGCGCGAGGGGATGTACAAGTAATCGCCTTTCCGGAGAGCGCGGGCGGCTTCTCTATCGGCACGCCAAGTCCCCACGCGGCGGAACAGCCCGTGGCGTGTCAAAGATCGGAGAGCCCACACGAATGCGGAACCTCATTGGAATTGTATAAAGTGGCTCCGCATTCGCGTGGCCTTCGGCGTTCTCTCGGGGCTTCCGGCCCCTACAGGTGATCATCTCGCCTCGCTGCGTGGTCTTGTTCACGCCCGTCTTTTCGGGACAGGCTCACCACTTGCACGGCTCAACCGAACCTGACCCGGCGGCCAGGGGGAGGCTTGATAGGAGCGTTTGTCTTGCGACGAACTCTCCATGGTTTTCACCTCTTCCACCTTTCCCGCACGTTACGGTTCCGATGAAAGCGCCGGCTCCCGCCTGCCCGCGAACGTCTCGCGAAACACTCCGGCGACGGAAGCGGGATAATTGTAGGCATGGGGCAAGAGGGCGGGGATGAAGATGGCGCAAATTTACCCCCTCACCTGAAAAATCTAGCACTTAGCTTTCAGCTAAGATGCTGATTTTTCTTCCTCTCCCGCCAACGGAGAGGTAGAGGTGCCACAATCACCCGCCGCAAAAATGCCCCCTAAGGTGGACGCAAGCAGAGCCGCAAAATGCCCTATCTCCCCCTTGGCGGGGGAGAATGGAATTTCAATATCTTAGCTGAAAGCTAAGTATTAGAAATTCCAAGAGAGGGGTTCAAAGGAAGCTTCGCAACGGTCCCTGGAGGAGTTTTCACACATCGCCCGAAAACGTATCGCAGACCTTCATGTCGCCGCTGTCGAAGCCGCGCTGAAACCAGCGCATGCGCTGCGCCGAGGTACCGTGATTGAAGCTTTCCGGCACAACATAGCCCTGACTGCGTTTCTGCAGCGTATCATCGCCGATCTGCTGCGCGGCGTTCAATGCCTCTTCCAGGTCGCCGCGTTCAAGCATGCCTTTCTGCTCGGTAAACTTGCCCCACACGCCGGCGAAGCAATCCGCCTGCAATTCGACGCGCACCGACATCTGGTTGGCGTCGACTTCGCTCATGCGCTGGCGGGCCTGGTTGAAGCGCGGCAGGATACCAAGCAGGTTCTGCACGTGATGGCCGATCTCATGCGCAATGACATAGGCCTCGGCAAAATCACCCGCCGCATCGAAACGCTGTTCGAGCTCCTGGAAGAAATCGGTATCGAGATAGACCTTGCGGTCGCCGGGACAATAGAATGGGCCGGTCGCAGAGGATGCAAAACCGCAGGCAGAACTGACCTGACCGGAAAACAGAACCAGCGTCGGTTTTTGATAGCTGCCGCCGTTGGCCTGGAAAATGCCGCTCCAGGTATCTTCCGTCTCGGCAAGGATGGTACGAACGAAAGCAGTGGTATCGTCGTCGGCGGGCGTCCGGCTGCCGACCTGCTGCTCGTAGCCGGAACCGCCGAGGTTGATATCGCCGCCCGAAAGCAGCGTCAGCGGATTGATGCCGGCAATCCAGCAGACGATCAGGATAAGGACGATACCGCCGATGCCGATGCCCCCGCCGCGGCGTCCGCCACCGCCCACGGGGATGCGGAAACCACCCCGCCCCATGGAACCACCCATGGAAGCTCCACGCCGGTCCTCGACGTTATCCGATTGACGGCGGCCTCTCCATTCCATTCCCCGGTTCTCCTTTGGCGAATATGCTCATCGGGCGATATAGCGCATATCGCTGCAAAATCGAGATTGGTCGTCCGTCTTTGTGTTGCCCGCCCTCAAGCGACCCGGAGGGCCTTCTTGCCCGGCAGGAAGACGGTGAGCAGTCCGAGCGCCGGAAGGAAGGCGCAGACCGTGTAGACGAATGTGATGCCGTAATGGTCGGCGAAAATGCCAAGCACCGCGGCGGCAATGCCGCCGATCCCGAAGGCGATCCCGAAGAAGATACCGGCGATCATGCCGACCCGGCCCGGCACCAGTTCCTGCGCCATGACGACGATCGCCGGGAAGGACGATGCCATGATGAAGCCGATGATGGCCGAGAGCGCGATCGTCACCGGCAGGTTGGCGAAAGGCATGGCGAGCGTGAAGGGCAGCACGCCGAGAATGGAGAACCAGATCACCACCTTCGAACCGAACCGGTCGCCGATCGGTCCGCCGATGACGGTGCCGAGCGCCACGGCGCCGAGGAAGATGAACAGCATGATCTGCGACTGCTGAACCGTCACGCCGAAACGCTCGATGACGAAGAACGTGTAGTAGCTGCCGATCGACGCCATGTAGGCATTCTTGGAGAAAGTCAGAAGCGCCAGCACCGCGAGCGCAATGGTAACCGTCCGCCTTGAGAGGTTGTGGGCGTTCAGCACCCGCTTGCGCCCTTTGTTGGCGATCATATGCGCCTTGTACCAGCGCGCCACCCCGGTGAGGATGATGATGCCGAGCATGGCGCCGATCGAGAACCAGGCGACACTCCCCTGCCCGTTCGGCACAATGATGAAGGCTGCGAGCAGCGGGCCGATCGACTGGCCGAAATTGCCGCCGACCTGGAAGACCGACTGCGCGAAACCATAACGGCCTCCGGAGGCAAGCCGCGCGACCCGCGATGATTCCGGATGGAAGACGGCGGAGCCGATGCCGATCAGCGAGGCGGCTATGACCAGTACGGCATAGGAATGCGCGCTCGCCAGCATGAAAAGGCCGATGAAGGTCGAGCCCATGCCAACCGGCAGCGAATACGGAAAAGGCTTCTTGTCGGTAATGATGCCGATCACCGGCTGGAGGAGCGAGGCCGTGCACTGGAAGGCCAGCGTCAGGATGCCGATCTGCCAGAAATCCAGCGCGTAATCCGTCTTCAGCATCGGGTAGATCGATGAGATCATCGACTGCATGATGTCGTTGATCATGTGGCAGAAGCTGACTGCCAGGATGATCGGCAGCACCGTCACGTCAGCCGCGGCGGCTGCCATCGTGGGGCCAGAGACGGGTTTTGAGGTTGCATCGGCCATCTTCGTTTCCTCCGCGCAAGCGGTCGTCGTCTCGGATGGCCGTTGCTACAGTTTTCTTTCCTGCAGCACTAATCCGGTAAGCCCAGCCTGTCCATGTCAGCAAGGCTGCTATCGGTACGGTTTGGAAAAATTTTTGACGGAAATCAAGTCTCGCGCGCTGCAAGCTTGCGCTGCAAAAACAGCAGCCCAGCGATCGCGGCAATGGCAAGCATCAGGCCCCAATCGGGTCCGCCGGAAAAGACGACGGCGTTCATGATGCGCCCGGGAATGAGCGTGAACAGGCCGGCGCCCACGATGCCGCCGATATACATGCCGACTACCGACGCCTTATGCGCCCGGATATTGTGGGCCCGTGCGGCGCTGATCGCGCGCCAGACACCGACAAGCACGAAGATCGAGAGCAGATGGATCGGGCTGAAGCCATAGAACAAATTGATCTCGTGGATGAAGAAGCTGGAGAAAGAGGTGATGACCATCAGCGCCATCCAGATCTTGCCGAGCAGCCGGTGTGCGGGCGTGCCCTTGCGGTTCACGAGGATATAGGCGCCGAGCACGGCGGCCGGCAGGACGGCTGCCACATGGATCTGCACGGCAAGCGGGGAATCGAGAAGCGGCTGGAGATTCATGGAGAACGCCTCATGGAATTCGTCGAGCGATTGAACTTGGCGCCTGTTTCCGCCACAACTGACCCACCCCACAACCGGAATGGCGCAGACGGCGGATAAACTTCGTGATTCACCCGTTTTTCAGCTCCACGCTTCGTGAATTGCAGCTGTTCATCCGCTCCTGGCGCTTCTGGACGACCTTCGCGCTTATCGTTCTCATCTTTGCCGTCAGCGGTCCCTACGGCACGTCGGAGCGAATGATGTTCGGCGTCCGGCTCGGTTACTGGCTGATCGTGCATGCGGTCACCTGGACGATCGCCATCGGTCTTTCCGTCACCGCCGAAGTGCTGTTGCGCAATCGCCTTCGCCATACGCTGGCGCGGATGATGATCGGTTCACTGGTCGCTGCCCTGCCGATCGGCTTTGCGCTCGGCGTGATCGACTTTGCTTTCTCCGGCGCGTGGAACGAGATGAACAACGGCCTGCAGCGGGCGCTGGTGGCCCTGCCGCTTTGCGCCCTCTTCTGCCTGCTCACTTATACCGCCATGCACCGGCAGATCGCCGAGGTTTCGACGCCGCCGCCGGTAACGCCCGCACCGGCGGCGTCGATACCGTTGGCGGACCCGGAAATCCTCAGCCGCCTCAAACCACAAAATCGCGGCCCGCTCGTTCGGCTCTCGGTTGAGGACCATTATACGGAAGTGGTGACGACGCGCGGCCGGGAGTTGATCCTGCTGCGCTTCGCGGATGCCTTGAGAGAGCTCGGCACTACGCCCGGACTCCAGGTTCACCGGTCGCATTGGGTGGCGGATCAGCATGTCGAGAAACTGAGGCGCGATGGCGGCAAACTCTTCGTTGTCATGAAGGACGGCGTGGAAGTCCCCATCAGCCGGCCCAACATGGATGCGGCGAAGGCGCGCTTCGGAGACCTTTAAGGATTCTGTCGATTTGGCGATTTATGGGGTTCCGTTCGGAAAAACATTTGCCTATAAGCCGCTTCTAGCCTGAAAAGACCTTAAATTGCGCACCCGGCCGGCAAATCTTCGCCCTGGCCGGTTTTTCGCGCAGGAAAAAAGCGGAAAGACTTCTATGCCCAAGCGCCAAGATATCAAATCGATCCTCATCATCGGCGCGGGCCCGATCGTCATCGGCCAGGCATGCGAGTTCGACTATTCCGGCACCCAGGCCTGCAAGGCGCTGCGGGAGGAAGGCTACCGGGTCATCCTGGTCAATTCCAACCCTGCCACCATCATGACCGATCCCGGCCTTGCCGACGCGACCTATGTCGAGCCGATCACGCCGGAGGTCGTCGCCAAGATCATCGCCAAGGAACGCCCGGACGCGCTGCTGCCGACCATGGGCGGCCAGACGGCGCTGAATACTGCCCTCTCCCTGAAGCGCATGGGCGTGCTCGACCGCTACAATGTCGAGATGATCGGCGCCAAGCCCGCCGCGATCGACATGGCCGAGGACCGAGCCCTCTTCCGCGAAGCCATGGCCCGCATCGGCCTCGAAACGCCGAAATCAATGCTGGCCAACGCCACCGACATCAAGGATGCCGACCGCAAGACCCATGAGGCCGAGCGCGCCAAGCTGCGCGACAGCCTTTCCGGCGCCGAGCTCGACAAAGCGCTCGACGCGCTGGAAAACCAGTGGAACCTCGGCGAGAGCGACCGCAAGCAGCGCTATATGAATCATGCCATGGCGATCGCCGCCCAGGCGCTCGACCATGTCGGCCTTCCGGCGATCATCCGCCCTTCCTTCACGCTCGGCGGCACCGGCGGCGGCATCGCCTACAACCGCTCGGAATTCTTCGAAATCGTCTCGGGCGGCCTCGACGCCTCGCCGACCACCGAAGTGCTGATCGAGGAATCGGTGCTCGGCTGGAAAGAGTATGAGATGGAAGTGATCCGCGACAAGGCGGACAACTGCATCATCATCTGCTCGATCGAGAACATCGATCCGATGGGCGTCCACACGGGGGATTCGATCACGGTTGCGCCGGCGCTGACGCTGACCGACAAGGAATACCAGATCATGCGCAATGCCTCGATCGCGGTGCTGCGCGAGATCGGCGTCGAGACCGGCGGCTCGAACGTCCAGTTCGCCGTCAACCCGAAGGACGGCCGCCTCGTCGTCATCGAGATGAACCCGCGCGTGTCGCGCTCCTCGGCGCTAGCCTCGAAGGCGACCGGCTTCCCGATCGCCAAGGTCGCGGCGAAGCTCGCCGTCGGCTATACGCTGGACGAACTCGAAAACGACATCACCGGCGGCGCGACGCCCGCTTCCTTCGAACCGTCGATCGACTATGTCGTGACGAAGATCCCGCGCTTCGCCTTCGAGAAGTTCCCGGGCGCCGAGCCGATCCTGACGACCGCGATGAAGTCGGTCGGCGAGGTCATGGCGATCGGCCGTACCTTTGCGGAATCGCTGCAGAAGGCCTTGCGCGGCCTCGAAACCGGCCTGACCGGTCTCGACGAGATCGAAATCCCCGGCCTCGAAGAGGGCGAAGACCGCCACAACGCCATTCGTGCCGCAATCGGCACCCCGACGCCGGACCGTCTGCGCATGGTCGCCCAGGCGCTGCGCATGGGCATGTCCGAGGCGGAAGTCCATGAGGCCTGCAAGATCGACCCGTGGTTCATCGCCCAGCTCAAGGCGATCATCGACATGGAGGCCCGCATCCGCGAGCACGGCCTGCCGACCGACGCAGAAAACCTGCGCATGCTGAAGGCCATGGGCTTCTCCGACGCCCGCCTCGCGAGCCTCTCGGGCAAGCGCCCGAAGGAAGTCGCCGAACTGCGCAACAGCCTCGGCGTCCGCCCGGTCTTCAAGCGCATCGACACCTGCGCCGCCGAGTTCGCCTCACCGACCGCCTACATGTATTCGACCTACGAGACGCCCTTCGTCGGCGCACTCCGTTCGGAAGCAGAAGTCTCCGCGGCCAAGAAGGTCGTGATCCTCGGTGGCGGCCCGAACCGCATCGGCCAGGGCATCGAGTTCGACTATTGCTGCTGCCACGCCGCCTTCGCTCTCAAGGATGCGGGCTATGAAGCGATCATGATCAACTGCAACCCGGAGACGGTCTCGACCGACTACGACACCTCCGACCGCCTCTATTTCGAACCGCTGACCGCAGAGGACGTGATCGAGATCCTGCGCGCCGAGCAGGAAAAGGGCGAAGTCGTCGGCGTCATCGTCCAGTTCGGCGGCCAGACGCCGCTGAAGCTCGCCGAAGCGCTCGAAAAGAACGGCATCCCGATCCTCGGCACAGCGCCCGACATGATCGACCTTGCCGAAGATCGCGACCGCTTCCAGAAGCTGCTGATGAAGCTCGACCTCAACCAGCCGAGGAACGGCATCGCCTATTCGGTCGAACAGGCACGCCTCGTCGCCGCCGAGATCGGCTTCCCGCTGGTGGTGCGTCCTTCCTACGTGCTCGGCGGCCGCGCCATGCAGATCATCCATTCGGAATCGATGCTGCAGACCTACCTGCTCGACACTGTTCCGGGCCTCGTGCCGGAAGACATCAAGCAGCGCTACCCGAACGACAAGACCGGCCAGATCAATACGCTGCTCGGCAAGAACCCGCTGCTCTTCGACAGCTACTTGACCAATGCGATCGAAGTGGACGTCGACTGCCTTTCCGACGGCACGGACGTCTATGTCGCTGGCATCATGGAGCATATCGAGGAGGCCGGCATCCATTCGGGCGATAGCGCCTGCTCGCTGCCGCCCCGTTCGCTCTCGAAGGAGACGCTTGACGAGTTGGAACGCCAGGCCAAGGCGATGGCGAAGGCGCTCAATGTCGGCGGCCTAATGAACGTCCAGTTCGCCATCAAGGACGGCACGATCTACGTGCTCGAAGTCAACCCGCGCGCCTCGCGCACCGTGCCCTTCGTCGCCAAGACCATCGGCGCACCGATCGCCAAGATCGCCGCCCGCGTCATGGCCGGCGAGAAGCTCGACGCGACCTTCGCCGCCTATGGCAAAAAGCCCGATCCGCGGGCGCTGAAGCATATCGCGGTCAAGGAAGCCGTCTTCCCGTTCGCCCGCTTCCCCGGCGTCGATACGCTTCTGGGTCCTGAGATGCGGTCGACCGGCGAAGTCATCGGCCTCGACACGGATTTCGCGCTCGCCTTCGCCAAGAGCCAGCTCGGCGCCAATGTTGAACTGCCGCGCGACGGCACCGTCTTCGTCTCCGTCCGCGACGAAGACAAGGTACGCGTGCTCCCGGCGATCCGCATCCTGACGGAGATCGGCTTCAAGGTGCTCGCAACCGGCGGTACCGCCCGCTTCCTTGGCGAACACGGCATCACCGCCACCAAGATCAACAAGGTTCTGGAAGGCCGTCCGCATATCGAGGATGCGATCCGCAACCGCCAGGTCCAGCTCGTCATCAACACGACCGACGGCAACAAGGCGATCTCGGATTCGAAATCGTTGCGCCGCGCGACGCTGATGCAGAAGGTGCCCTACTACACCACCATGGCCGGTGCCGAAGCGGCAGCACTCGCCATCAAGGCGCTGAAGGCCGGCAATCTCGAAGTCCGGCCGTTGCAGAGCTATTTTTAGGAAAACCGATGGCTGACCTGATCATCGACGGCGGGCGCCCAGTCTCCGGAACAGTTCGGCCCTCCGGCAACAAGAATGCCGTCCTGCCGATGCTGTGCGCTTCATTGCTGACCGATGAGGCGGTGACACTGGAGAATGTGCCCGAGATCAGCGACATCGACAAATTGCTGCAGTATTTCGCGGCGATGGGCTCGACTATCGACCGCGATCTGGATGGTCAGCGTCTGACGATCAGGCATGATGCAGCAGCCTTCAAGAACGGCCAGGCGCAACTGCCGGTCGGCATTCGCGCCGCCGTGCTACTCCTCGGTCCGGTCCTGCTGCGCAACGGCCGCCTTACATTCGACACCACCGCCAAGGGCTGTGCGCTGGGTGTGCGCGAGATCGACCCGCATCTCGACATCATCGAAAGGCTGGGCGGCCGCATCGTCGCCGATCATCCCTATGAGATCGAGCGTCAAGGCGCGATGGTCGGAGCGGACCTATGGCCGGATTATGCTTCGGTAACGGCGACGGAAACCTTTGCGATGATCGCCGCGCTCGCAGAAGGCACGTCCACACTCACCAATGCAGCCTCCGAACCGCATGTGCAAGCGCTGTGCGAGATGCTGCTGGCCATGGGCGCCAGGATCGAAGGTATCGGCACATCGCGCCTTACGATTCACGGTGTCGATCGCCTCGGCGGCACGGTCGCACGCGTTCCCGACGATCACCATGAAGTCGCAACCTATCTGGCCATTGGTGCCGTCACCGGTGGACGCCTGACTGTCGAAACGGATATGGGCGGCCATATGCCGCTGATCCTGCGCCAGTTCGAAAAGCTTGGCCTCCGCTTCGAAATCGGCGATGGAGCGATCACCGCAAGTGGCTGGACGCGCTCGATCACCGAACCCTATACGCTGGAAATGCTGCCCAAGATCGAGGCCGCGCCCTGGCCCTATTTCCCTGCCGATCTCCTGCCGCAGGCGATTGGCGTATCGGTCGGCTGCACTGGCGATATCCTGTTCTGGAACAAGGTCTACGAAGGCGCGCTCGGTTGGAGTTCCGAGCTTTTGAAATTCGGTGCACGGGTGCATCTGTCCGATCCGCATCGTCTGATTGTCTGTGGCGGCAACCAATTGCGCCCGGCCACAGTCGAGGCGCCTTACATCATCCGCGTGGTGCTCGCGCTGTTCATCGCCGCCATCCAAATCGATGGCCGCTCCACCATCCGCAATGCCGACCCGATCCGCCGCGCCTATCCGCATTTTGTCGAGAAGCTCACCGCACTCGGCGCCGAGGTGCGCTGGCAGTAATCCCTTGCGCGGGCGGGGGCTGATATGCAGCGCCCTGACGCACCGTAGGAGTATTTCCAGGCAAGGGGGCTACCGCTTTGAGTTGCAAGATTCGGAGAGCATTCTGGCAATCTACCCAGAATTGAAGTTTGCTGCTCCGGATGCTACCTTGCGCTTGGCATTCGGGGGCGGCCATGTCCAAGAATATCATCATTCTCTTCGATGGCACGTCGAACGAAATATCGGCGGACCGGAGCAATATCCTGAGGCTGTTCGGCACGCTGAGGCGATCTGCCGAGCAGATCGTCTATTACGACCCCGGTGTCGGCACCTTCGGCGCGGCCAATGCCTGGTCCAGATTCTACCGGAAGTCCTTCGAAGTGTGGGGGCTTGCGACCGGTTGGGGCCTCGACCAGAATGTCAAGCAAGCCTACCGATTTCTGGTCGAGAACTACGACCAGGGTCCTGCCGATGCCAATGGCCGCCATCCCGACCGCGACCGCATCTATATCTTCGGCTTCAGCCGCGGCGCCTATTCGGCGCGCGTGCTGGCCGGCTTCATCCATGCTTTCGGCCTGACGACCAGATATCATCTCAATCTGCTCGATTACGCCTACAGGACCTACAAGGGCATTCCTGATCAGGAGGAGAGCAGTGGAAATGCCCCCGGCGAGGGAGAAACGCCATCAGCTTTCCTCAGCATGCGGCTCTACGAGCGGATGCTCCGCAACGATCGCCCGCCGATCAGGCTGCTCGGGCTCTTCGATACGGTGGCTTCGGTCATCGAGCCGGGCAAGTGGTATCCCCAGTTCAAGACGCATCCCTTTACCCGCAAGAACCCCAGCGTCGAATGGGTGCGGCATGCGGTGGCGATCGACGAGCGGCGCACCATGTTCCAGCCCGAACTCTGGACGCCCGGACAGGAGTATTGGGGAAGCCCCTTCAAGCCGAAGACCCCTGCGCCACAGGATTTCAAGGAGGTCTGGTTCGCGGGCGTCCATGGCGACGTGGGCGGCGGATACGCGGAAGAGGAAGGCGGCCAGATCAAAATACCGCTCGACTGGATGATCCGCGAGACGGAGCCAGCAGGGCTCGTCTACGTCACGCGCACGATCAACAACATCGTGCTCGGCAGGAACGACAACAAATATGTTCCTCTCGATCCGCTGGCATCCCTCCATGATTCCATGACGATCGGCTGGAAAATCCTCGAATATGCCCCGCGCAGCGTACCCGAGACCTCCTGGCGCAAACGCGGGCATCGGGGCGGGTTCTACATACCGCTCGGCGACCGGCGCCTGGTGCCGGAAGGCGCGATGATCCACGAAACGGTCAGGGCGCGCATGAATGCGGGCGGCTACAATCCGCCCAACCTGCCGGACAATCCACAATTCGTTGCCTGAACTCATCATCCTGCAACCCCTGCGGAAACAGCCGTATCCGTCAACGCCGGCCCGGATATCCGGGCGATTTCTGGCGATTTCCTCACTCGCTTTGTTCGTCGAATGTTCTTTCATCCGTTTGTCAAGTCATTGACAAAACGGCGGCCTTGGATTCTCATGTGAGCATGGGGAACTCCTCCGACAGAGTGTCGAAATTCCTAGCGTTCGCTGTCGAAATTCTGTTATAGTGACCCAAATTCTGATGTTGCGATGGTTCCGAAGTTTTACTCCGGAACCTGTTTCTTTTTGTGTCCGCGGTAACCGCGGGCATGAGTCTGAAGGACAGTGAAATGGTTGAAAAGGTACCGATGACGCAGAACGGTTTTGCCAAGCTGCAGGAAGAACTGCGCTGGCGCCAGCAGGAGGAGCGTCCCCGTATCATCGAGGCAATTGCGGAAGCGCGCGCCCATGGCGACCTTTCGGAAAATGCCGAATACCATGCCGCCAAGGAGGCCCAGAGCCACAATGAAGGCCGCATCACCGAACTCGAAGACCTGACGGCGCGCGCCGA
The DNA here is from genome assembly GCF_040066075.1 of Neorhizobium phenanthreniclasticum. Lineage (NCBI taxonomy): Bacteria > Pseudomonadati > Pseudomonadota > Alphaproteobacteria > Hyphomicrobiales > Rhizobiaceae > Neorhizobium > Neorhizobium phenanthreniclasticum. The sequence continues at coordinate 156,597 of NZ_JBEAAL010000005.1, read as the reverse complement.
GGTGATCGATCTTTCCAAGATGTCCGGCTCGAAGATCAAGTTCGGCGCAACCGTGAAACTTGTCGACGAGGATACCGACGAGGAAAAGACCTATCAGATCGTCGGCGACCAGGAGGCCGATGTGAAGGCAGGCCGCATCTCCATCTCTTCGCCGATCGCCCGCGCCATGATCGGCAAGGAAGCCGGCGATTCCATCGAAGTGGTCGCCCCCGGCGGCTCCAAGGGCTACGAGATCCTCTCCGTTTCCTGGGGCTGATCGCCTTTGGAAAACAGGGGGGGAAAGAACGGCGATCCCGCCATCATCGATATCCGCGACGTCGAAGTGATCGCGCCGAATTTCAAGCGGCGCCTCTCCGGCGTCACGTCGACGATCATCCAGCTCATCCCGGTCCAGAGGTCGCTCGGCCAGAAGGTTGCAGCGCTTGGGCCGGGCCTGCCTGCCGATCTGCCGCATATCCGATATCGCGATCTCCTCGCCCTCTGGCATCCGCCCCTCGGCAAACGTTTCCGCATCTGGCATGCCCGCCGCAATGTCGAGATGCTGCCGGCGATTTTCATGCGCGACGTGTTGCGCATGCCGCTGAAGATCGTCTTCACCTCGGCCTCGCAGCGCCGCCATACAGGCTGGACGAAATGGCTCATCTCGAAGATGGACAATGTGATTGCCGTCTGCGGCAAGACGGCCGATTACCTTACCGTCCCGAACACGGTCATCCTGCATGGCATCGACACTGACCGCTTCTCACCACCCGGAGACAAAGCTGAAGCCAGGCGAGCACGCGGCCTCGATCCTGCGAAAAAATTCGTCGGCTGCTTCGGCCGCGTGCGGCACCAGAAAGGTACGGATGTCTTCGTGGATTCGATGATCCGCCTGCTGCCCGACCGGCCTGACTGGGCGGCGATCGTCGCCGGGCGCGCCACCGGCCCGCATGTGGATTTCGAGAAGGGCCTGAAGGACAAGGTCGCTGCCGCCGGTCTCGCTGACCGCATCCTCTTCGTCGGCGAGCACACCAATATCAACGAATGGTACCGCGCCCTCGACCTCTTCATCGCCCCGCAGCGCTGGGAAGGCTTCGGGCTCACCCCCCTCGAAGCCATGGCGACGGCCGTACCGGTGATCGCCACCGATGTCGGCGCCTTCCCGGAGCTTCTGGTCATCGGTGAAGATGAAACCGGTGTGATCATCGACCGCGGCAGCGTCGATGCCATGGCCGAAGCCGCGGCCCTCTTCATGGATGATGACGGGCGGCGGCAAGCCGCGTCGATCCGCTCGCGTGATCATGCGGTCGCGAATTTCAGCATCGAGGGCGAGGCAAAACGCCTCAGCAATATCTACCGGATCACGGCTTCCGCGTGAAAAGCCTCATATAAGCGCCGGCAACCGCCTCCTCGGAAAACTGCTGCATCAGCGTTTTGTATCCGCCTTCTGCGACCGTCGCGGCGAGCGCCCTGTTCGTGATCAGCTCTGAGATCGCCCGCGAAAATCCGGCGGGGTCGTCGATATCGACCAGCAGTCCGTTTTCTCCGTCGCGCATGAACCAGGTCGGCCCCTCCGAGCGTGACGAAACGACCGGCCGCTTCTGCGCCCAGGCCTCCAGAATGACATTGCCGAGCGGCTCATGGCTGGACGGCATGACGAAGATATCGGCGGCGGCAACGTAAGGCCTTGCATCCTTCTGCCAGCCAAGGAAGCGCACGCGACCGGTCATGCCCCGTTCCCTGACCTGCGCTTCGAGCGCTTCCTGCTCTTCTCCCTCGCCAGCCAGCCAGAGATAGGCGTCCGGCACCGCCGCCATTGCATCGATCAGCGTATGAAAACCTTTCCGCTTCACGAAACGGCCCATGGACATGATGACCGGCACGTCCTCCGGCGTATCTGCCGAAGCACGCGAGGCCGGCGGCATGGCATCCGCATTGGTGAAATTGGAGATTACCTCGATGCCGCGCGTCCAGCCGAGTTTCCGGACCTGATCCGCAATGCCGGGTGTGTTGCAGACGATGACATCCGTGTTCTTGAAGTAACTGAGCCTGGCCGGATAATCGCCCAGTCGTGAAATCTTGATGCAGCCTTGATAGGCCGGCATCAGTTCGCTGGCGCGCGGAGCCCACGCCATCAAGGCATCCGGCTTTTCTTTCTTCGCCAGTCGAGCGACCTTCGCCGGCAGCAGGAGGCGATCGAGCGAGAGATTGCGAAAATTGCTTTCGATAATCTCCGCCACGCCCTCGATATCTTTCCGCCAGACACGGCCGGGTCTGATGATGGCGCGTTGTTCGACACCGCGACGGGCGAGCGCGTTGACGAGATGGACGAAAAAGCGTTCCGCGCCGCCATCCTTGCCGAAATGATAGTGATGGACCTTCATGACGCGGTTGAGCCGGTTTCGAACAGACGGATATAGGCATCGGTGATCGCCTTTTCCGAGAACCGCTCCTGAAGGGTGCGATGCCCTCCATCCACAAGACGTTGCCTGAGTGCCGGATCGTCCATCAGGCGCCGGATCGCCGTTGCCAGGCCGTCATGGTCGCCCGGATCATACATGAGCGCATCCGTCTCATCCGTCATCGCCCAGGAGGGGCCTTCCGCCCGCGACGACACGGTCGGCTTTCCGGCCGCCCAGCCCTCAAGGCAGACATTCCCGAGTGGCTCGTGCAGGGAGGCGATGGAAAAAACATCGGCGGCGGCGATATAGGCATAGGCATTCGTCTGCCAGCCGGCAAAGCGCACGCGCGACCGAAGACCGAGCTCATCGACCAGCCGTTCGAGATTTTCCCGCTCCGGACCGTCGCCGACCAGCCAGAGATAGGCATTCTCGGCCTTCGTCATGGCGCGGATCAGTGTATCGAAACCCTTTCTCGGCACGAAGCGGCCGAGCCCCAGAACGACGAAGGCATCCGCCGGCGTCTGAAGACTCTCCCGCGATACCGGGCTCACCGGAGCCGCTCGCGTGAAATTCGTGATGACTTCCAGCCCCCGCTTCCAGCCGAACGAGCGTACCTTCTCCGCCACGTCCGGCGTCAGGCAGACGAGGATTTCGGAATTCCGGTAATACCCCAGATGCTCCGGATAGTCGCCGAGCCGGGAAATCCGCCGCGCCTTCTTGTAATCGGGCATGAAGCGGCTCGCCCTTAATTGCCATGTCATGATCACATCGGGCTGGTATTCGCGCAGGATCCTCCACATGCGGAACGACAGCCAGAAGCGCGACAGCGAGATGCGCCGGAATATGCCCAGATAAACCTTGCCGCATTTCTCGAGATCCTTCTGCCAGGTCCGTCCCGGCCGGATCAGCATGCGCTGCTCGATGCCGCGTTCGTGCAGGGAGTTGGCGAGATTGACGAAAAAGCGTTCCGCGCCGCCCTCCTTGCCGAAATGGATGTGCAGGACCTTCATGCGTGTCTCCCGTTTCAGCGCGTCGGCGCGTCGTCCCGATTGGGGCGCTCCGTCAGCGCCTGGCGTTGGTAAAGCTTGGCCTCGGTGAGGAAGGCGTAGACCGCGACCGTCATCGCCTCGATGAACCCTGGCGCGCCGCAACGCCACAAACCGTTTCTCAGGTAAAGCCGGTAGAAATAAAGCAGGGGCGAAATGAAGAGCTTGACCGGCCTCGGCTTCTTGCCCTCCGCGAATTTCTGGTCCGCCTTGAGCGTTGAATACTTGTTTTCTTTAAGAATCTGCTCGTCGATGAGGATCGGCCGGTAGTGCAGCAGGCTGCCGGTCTTCGTCCTGGCGACCTTGCCGTCCGGCACGATACCCTCATGCACCGCCTGGTCGAGGTCGAAAGCGCCCCTTCCCTTGCGGATCAGCCGCAGGATCTTGCGCTCGTGAACCTTCTCGGGCGTGTAGCCGTAACCGATGAGATAGGGCCGTCGCGCCATCTTCCAGCCGACGATCTCCATGGGAGCCGCGACAAGCTCCGGCAGGAGCTTCCGCAGGGATACGTCCAGCCGCTCATCCGAATCGATGCTGAAACACCACGGCTCCCCGCACTGCTCCAGCGCGAACTGCTTCTGCCCCGCGTATCCACGCCATTTCTCATGGAAAAGCCGGATCGGCCAACCTTTGTCGATATAGGACTGGACCAGATCGATCGTTCCGTCCGTAGATCCAGAATCGACGATGACGATATCGGCGAAGTCGACGAGGCTCTCGATGCAGTTGCCGAGATAGGCTTCCTCGTTCTGGCAGATGATGAATGCGGAGATCGGAAGCCTGGCCATTGCCGAACTCAGATTTCCACGAGGCCGAGTTGTTTCACCTGCCGGATCGTCAGCATGGTGCGGACGGTATCCACATGTTCGTCCGCCGTCAGGACCTCGATGACAAAATCCTGGAAGACGGTGAGGTTCTGCGCCGTGCAGCGCAGCAGGAAATCGCTGTCTCCGTTGACCATCCAGGCCTCGCGCACCAGCGGCCATTGCTGCACCTTGGAAGCGAAGGCCTTGAGATCCGCATCCGACTGGCGCTTCAGCCCGACCATGCAGAAGGCGACGAGATCGAAGCCGAGCTTCGGGCCGTTCAGAAGCGCGTGATAACCCTCGATGATGCCGGCTTCCTCGAGCTTGCGCACCCGGCGCAGGCACGGCGGCGCGGAGATGCCCACACGTTCCGCGAGCTCGACATTCGTCATTCGCCCGTCGCGCTGAAGCTCTCTGAGGATTTTGATATCAATGGCGTCCAGATCGGCACGAAGCACGGCTTTCCCCTTTTGTCGAAAGGCTTTTAGCGGAAACGGCATTTAACGCAAGGATCATGGCCCCGCATGCCAACTGATCTGTTGTTAATGCAAAGCTGCCCTTGCATTCCTGCATGGATCGATCTTAGATGACGTTTTAAAGCGGCAGACCGGAAATCGACCCCCTATATGTGGGCTGAAAAAACATGAGTCGATCGGTCTTTGAAAGGAAACTGCATATGTCCGCCCGTCACACGGAGGTTTTGATCATCGGTTCCGGCCCGGCCGGTTACACCGCCGCCATCTATGCGGCACGCGCCATGCTGAAACCCGTGCTGATCGCCGGCCTGGAACAGGGCGGACAGCTCATGATCACCACGGATGTGGAGAACTATCCCGGCTTCGGCGATCCGATTCAGGGGCCCTGGCTGATGGAGCAGATGCTGAAACAGGCGACGCATGTGGGGACAGAAATCGTCAACGATCTCGTGACCGAGGTCGAGCTCGACCACCAGCCGTTCACTGTCCGCACGGATTCCGGCGCCGTCTGGACCGCCGATACGCTCATCATCGCCACCGGCGCCAAGGCGAAATGGCTCGGTCTTGAAAGCGAGCAGCACTTCCAGGGATTCGGGGTCTCCGCCTGCGCCACCTGCGACGGTTTCTTCTACCGCAACAAGGATGTGATCGTGGTCGGCGGCGGTAATTCCGCGGTCGAGGAAGCGCTCTATCTCTCGAATATCGCCAGGTCCGTGACTGTGGTCCACCGCCGCGATAGTTTCCGCTCCGAAAAAATCCTGCAGGAACGCCTTTTCCAGCGTCCGAATGTCAGCGTGCTGTGGAACACGGAAGTGGCCGAAATCACCGGCAAGCCGGCCAAGGCGCCACTGCCGCCATCCGTCGAGGGCGTGAAGCTGCGCAACACTGAAACGGGCGCGATCACCGAGCGGCCGATCGATGGCGTCTTCGTGGCGATCGGCCATGCGCCGGCGACCGAACTCTTCAAGGGCAAGCTGAAGACGAAGCCGAACGGCTATTTGTGGACGGCACCGGACTCCACCGCGACCGACGTGCCCGGCGTCTTTGCGGCCGGCGACGTGACGGACGACACCTTCCGCCAGGCGGTCACCGCTGCCGGCATGGGCTGCATGGCAGCTCTGGAAGCTGAACGTTATCTCGCCGGTCTCCAGCCGGTGGCCGTGGCCGCGGAGTGACGTTCAGGGATGGGTATGCCGCTTGATTGGGATAAATTGCGCATTTTTCACGCTGCGGCGGAGGCTGGTTCGTTCACCCACGCGGCGGACAAGCTTCACCTTTCCCAGTCGGCGATCAGCCGTCAGGTCAGCGCGCTGGAACAGGATGTCGGGGTAAAACTCTTCCATCGCCACGCGCGCGGCCTGATCCTCACGGAGCAGGGCGAACTCCTTTACCGCACCGCGCATGACGTCTTGCTGAAGCTCGAAACAGTCAAGATGCAGCTCACCGAGACGACGGAGAAGCCGTCCGGCAAGCTGCGCGTCACCACGACGGTCGGCCTTGGCCAGGGCTGGCTGACCGACAAGGTGCAGGAGTTCCTTCAGCTCTATCCGGAAATGTCGATCCAGCTCATCCTCGACAACGAGGAACTGGATGTGAACATGCGCCATGCGGACTGCGCGATCCGGCTCCGTCAGCCGCAACAGTCCGACCTCATCCAGCGCAAGCTCTTCACCGTGCACATGCACGTCTATGCCGCCCCCTCCTACATCAATCGCTATGGGGAGCCGCAGTCGATCGAGGATCTCGACAATCACCGCATCATCACGTTCGGCGAACCGGCGCCGAGCTATCTGCTCGACGTCAACTGGCTGGAATATGCCGGCCGCTCGTCGGACAACACGCGCACGCCGCATCTGCAGATCAACAGCCAGACCTCGATCAAGCGGGCCTGCCTGCTGGGAATCGGGATAGCCTGCCTGCCGGATTACATCGTCGGCCGCGACCCTGGACTGATTCAGCTCGCGATCAATGCGGATATTCCATCCTTCGATACCTATTTTTGCTATCCGGATGAAATGAAGAACGCCGCGAAGCTCAAAGTCTTTCGTGATTTCGTCGTCGGCAAGGCCCGCAACTGGAATTTCTGAGCACCGATCAGGCGGTTCAGATGCGCCTCAAGCCCTTTAAACCTGAAGGATTCCAGCGCCCTAGCGTTGCCTGATATGTGTTTGCCGAGATCTTCCGATTGCAGCATTGCATGTTGCGCATGGCTGGCCTGCACAAAAGGGCATTGTTCACTGCACAAAAAACCACCATATCGCACACAGCTGATGCACATGGTGGCTTTTTCCTCCCAGTTCCACCGCAGCAGCTGTTCCCCTCTGGAGGTTTTTTGACCTTCACACTTATAGGGCCCTGGAGCGATCCGGTGGCCCTCTTTTTTTGCCCTGCGTGCAGCGAGCTCTTTTTTCTCCCGTCTCAAAACCTCTGTTCAATATTCCATCCGCACCCTTGTCGAGCGGTCTGCCCTTCCCCATATACTCTGGTAGCTGGCGCCTCCCGACGACATCCCAGTCGTCTGCGCTGGCTGTTCCCCTCTGGAGGTTTTGACCTTCACAACTGAAAGGGCCCTGGAGCGATCCGGCGGCCCATTTTTTTTACGGACTTTCGTTTTTCGCAAACGCCTTCCTTTAAATCGTCATTGGACGATCTATATATCGGTAAACTCCGATGCGGATCCTCAGATGGACAAGACGGAAATCCTGAAGGCGCTGGCGCATCCGACCCGGGTCGAATTCCTGGAATGGATGAAGGAGCCCGAGCGCCATTTCTCAGATCAGGCGCATCCGCTCGAAATGGGTATCTGCGCCAACCAGTTCGAAAAGCGCTGCGGCCTCTCCCAATCGACGGTCTCCGCGCATCTTTCGACGCTCGAAAAGGCTGGATTGCTGAAGATCGATCGCGTCGGCCAATGGGCGTTCTACCACCGCAATGAGGAAACCATTGCGGCCTTTCTCGACGAGCTCAGGTCAACCCTCTGATGCCGGCTCAATCCTCCCAAGTGCAAAAAAAGGAATTTCCGATGGCCAATCTTTTTGATCCGACCAAATTCGGCGACATCGAACTCGCCAACCGCATCGTCATGGCACCGCTCACCCGTAACCGATCGCCGAAGGCAATTCCGAACAATCTCAACGTCACCTATTACGAGCAACGTGCTACGGCCGGCCTGATCATCACCGAGGGAACGCCTGTCACCCAGCAGGGCCAGGGTTATGCCGATGTCCCGGGTCTTTACCTGCCGCAGGCAGTCGAGGGCTGGCAGAAGGTCACTGATGCCGTTCACAGGAAAGGCGGCAGGATCGTCACCCAGATCTGGCATGTCGGCCGTGTCTCCCACGTCTCGCTGCAGCCGAACGGTGCTGCGCCCGTTGCCCCCTCCGCCATCCCAGCCGGTACGAAAACCTACATCATCAATCCGAACGGCAGCGGCGCCTTTGTCGAAACCTCTGCGCCACGGGCGCTCGAACGCTCCGAAATCGCCGGTATCGTCGACGATTTCCGCAAGGGTGCCCGCGCCGCAATCGATGCCGGCTTCGACGGCATCGAACTGCACGGCGCTAACGGCTACCTGATCGACCAGTTCCTGAAGTCAGGTGCCAATCAGCGCACCGACGACTATGGCGGCTCGATCGAGAACCGCGCTCGCTTCCTGCTGGAGGTCGTCGATGCGGTCACCAGGGAAATCGGCGCCGGCCGGGTCGGCATCCGGCTGTCGCCGGTTACCCCGGGCAACGGCATCACCGAGACCGATCCGCAGCCCCTCTTCAACTACGTGGCCAAACAGCTCGGCCCGCGCGGCCTCGCCTTCATCCATGTGATCGAGGGCGCAACCGGGGGTGATCGCGATTTCTTCCAGGGCGACAAGCCCTTCGATTATCAGGAGCTCAAGGCCGTCTATCGCAAGGCCGGCGGCACCGGCGGCTGGCTGGTCAATAACGGATACGATCGCGAAAGCGCCATCGAGGCGGTCGAGAGCGGATATGCCGATGCGGTCGCCTTCGGCAAGCTGTTCCTTGCCAATCCGGACCTCGTTGATCGGCTCCGGCAGAATGCGCCTCTCAATGAGCCGGACAAGGCCACCTTCTATGGCGGCGGCGCAAAGGGGTATACCGATTATCCCGCGCTCGAAGCCGTCGCTTGATAGGAAAGCGAGGGGCCGCGCCATGAGGCCCTTTCGCTGGTGACTAAACCTCGCATCTCACTCGGCGTCATCCTCGGGCTTGTCCCGAGGACTTGCCCACATCGACCGTTTGTAGATCCTCGGGTCAAGCCCGAGGATGACGAAGGAACAGCCGACGGCCTTCCCAAGAGCAGTCAGCAGGCCCTTTTTCGTTAGGCCAGCAGTGCCACCGGCTTTGCCCCCTTGGCCAGCTTCGCTTCCAGGCACCCAAGGTCGATAAGCGCCGCCCTGACCGCCTCATCGATCGGCGTCGACGGCTCCTCCCCGAGGAACGCCAGAAGCTTGTCGTTGCGCATCCGGACCGGCATCTTCCAAAGGTAACGCATCTCGCCGAGCTCGCGGAACAGGGGCACGAAGGGTGACGCAAGCGTCAGCAGCCACCAGGGGAAGGCCTTGACCTTCGGTTTCCTACCGACGACACGACCGATCGCTGCGATCATTTCACGACCGCCCTCATCCCAGAACCCGTTCATGTGGAAGAGCGTAAAACGCGGCAATTCACTCTCCCTGCCGATCAGGCGCAGCATGGTTTCCGCGACATCCGGGAGGTAGGCCCATTGATGGCCGACGTCCCTGGCATTCGGCCGGCTGACGGACGTCACCGGCTTGCCGGCCTTCACCAGTCCCTGGCCGAACCAGCTATTGCCCGCGCCGGGACCGAAATAATCGCCGGCCCGCACGATCAGCACCGGCACGCCCTCCTCCGAAGCCGCCTTCAGTCGACGCTCCATCTCGACGCGGATCTTTCCCTTGCGGGTGACAGGGTTTTGCGGGCTTTCCTCGGTAACATTCGGAAAGACGTCCGGCCCGTAGTTATAGACCGTACCCGGCAGCAGGATGCGGGCACCTACGTCTCTTGCCGCCGCGACCGTATTGTCCAGCATCGGCAGGACCAGCTTTTCCCAGTCCTTGTAGCCCGGCGGATTGACGGCGTGGACGATCAGCCTGACGTCCTGGGCAGCGCGACGAACATCGGCGGCACTCATCGCATCGCCTTGGATCCAATGGAAACGCGGCTCGCGCCGGGTAGCTTCGTCGGCCTTTCGGTTCAACGCGCGAACAGTCCAGCCGCGGGCTACGAGTCCGCGCGCCACATAGCCGCCAATGCCGCCGGTGGCACCGAGGACAAGAGCGACCGGTTTGGCGATCGAGATATTGGTCATGGCGATATTCCTTTTCAGTGCGGTTTCGATGGCTGGAATATCGCGCGGTTTCGCACTATACGGAATTGACGGAAACTTTTTGGCATCCATACAAAAATGAATGACATCAGCTGGGATTTCTACCGAACCTTCCTCGCCGTGCTGCGCTTGGGCTCGCTTTCAGCGGCGGCACGCGAACTCGGCCTCACCCAACCCACCGTCGGCCGGCATATCGACGCCCTGGAACAGGCGGTCGGCTACCAGCTCTTCACCCGCTCGCAACAGGGTCTTTTGCCTACCGATCCGGCGCTGGCGTTGAAACCCTATGCCGAGAACCTAGCCGCCACGACGGCTGCCATGCAGCGGCTCGCGTCGGGTGAATTCGGCGCCATACGAGGCACGGTCAGGATCAGCGCCAGCGACGTGGTCGGCGTGGAAGTCCTGCCGCCAATTCTCGCGGCGCTTCAGGACGAACATCCAGGCCTCGAACTGGAACTCTCACTTTCGGACTCATTGGAGGATCTTCTGAAGCGCGAGGCGGATATCGCCGTGCGCATGACGAGCCCGGCTCAGGAAGCGCTCGTCGCCCGTCATATCGGAGACATTCCGCTCGGGCTCTATGCTCATCGCCGCTATTTGGAGCGGCACGGACCTCCGGAAAATGCGGAAGGACTTCTGGCCCATCGGCTGATCGGCTTCGATCGTCGCTCGGCCTTTGTCCGCGCGGCGGCGGACCGCATCCGCACCAGCGCCCCGGCCTTTCCGGATCTGGAACGCGTCCGCTGGAGCTATCGCGCCGACAGCAACCTCGCCCAGCTTGCGGCGATCCGGGCCGGCGCGGGCATCGGCATCTGCCAGGTCGGCATCGCCCGGCGCGATCCGGATCTCGTCCGGGTCCTGCCGGATATCTTTCAACTGCCGCTCGACACCTGGGTCGCCATGCACGAGAACCTGAAATCCTCACCGCGCTGGCGCGTTACCTTCGACGCACTCGTGAAAGGCCTTCTGAAGTACGCCCGCAACTGACGGCCTTGACCGGCATCAGCGGGCGTCGGCGCCCTCGTCCCCATCCACGACCTCGGCTTCCGGGCGATCACCGCCCTCGCTGTATTCGGTGTGCCAGACGCCCTTTTCGTCCTGCCAGCTGATCTCCTCCGGTTCGCCGCCAACCTGCTGTTCTGCAGCCACGATACGGGCTGCCTGCAGGGCATCTGAATGCGTAGGGAAAGTTTCCGAATAGACGTCACCCTGACGATATGCCCAGCCGCCGTCGTGCTGTACGACCTTGTAGACGATCTTGGTCATTCTTCCTCCTTGTCCTTTCATGGCCACAACGATCTCTCCGGATCCGTCTCCAGACGCGGTATCGGGGTAAAGAAGCAAAAGAGGTGCCCCGAAGTTCCAGGCCACATGTTAAATTATGGCATCAAAGCGCGGCTGTCGCAAATCCTTGAAGAGAAAAACGAACCTCCTTGATGCCGCAAGTCGCCGCGTTAGATTGTGTCCGCAAAAGCATGGAGCCGCCGGTGGGACTTCTCCCTCTTCTGAAACAGGAACGATCCCTCATCGCAGCGCTTGCGGCAGCCTTTATCGCCTATGCCGTTGAGCATTCGATCCTGGAAGGCGGCCGGACCGCCTCGGCGGTCGCCGCCGTGGTACTGATCGCGGTCATCATCCTCGCGTCGACGCGCGTCGCCCACCATGCGGAAGTGCTCGCCCACAAGGTCGGCGATCCCTACGGCACGATGATCCTGACGCTTTCGGCCGTCGCGGTGGAAGTGCTGATCCTCGCGATCATGATGGGCAACACGACATCGCCCACACTTGTACGCGACACCATCTATGCCGCGGTCATGCTGGACATCAACGGCATCCTCGGCCTTGCCGCCCTGCTCGGTGGACTTCGCCATGGAGAGCAGCCTTATAACGACGATTCCAGCCGCACCTACAGCGTTATGATCCTGACGGCCATGAGCATCTCCATGGTGGTGCCGGAGTTCATTCCGACCTCCAAATGGCATTACTATTCCGCCTTCACGATCGGTGCGATGATCGCGCTCTACGCCCTCTTCCTGCGCATGCAGGTCGGCACGCACAGCTATTTCTTCAGCTACAGCTATCCCCGCACGAAAACGGCAGCAGGGGGGCACACCCCGCAGAAGGAAGCCAAGGAGGAGGAGGCTGTGGCCTCCATTGTCATCATCCTCTTCGGCGTCCTGATCATCGGCTTTCTCGCGGAATTCATGTCGGCCTTCATGAACGTCGGGCTCGATGGCACCGGCGCGCCGCCGGCCTTGATGGCGGTCGTGGTCGCGGCCATTTCCGCGGCACCCGAAATCCTGACTGCGCTGCGTGCTGCGCTCCGCAACCGCATGCAGTCGGTCGTCAACATCGCCATGGGTGCCTCGCTGTCGACGGTCATCCTCACCGTGCCGGTGATGGAGGCGATCGCTCTTTACAGCGGCCAGCCCTTCATCATGGCCATGACTCCGGTCCAGACGGTGATGGTGGCCGTCACGCTGGTTGCCGTGGCGATCAACCTCAACGACGGCCAGACGAATGCTATCGAGGGCATGACCCATTTTGTGCTTTTCGCCACGTTCGTGATGCTGACGGTCCTCGGGCTCTGACAAAAAGCGATTCCGGAACAACAACTTGCATATGCATACGGAATCGGGTTGAGAAGACGTTGAATCAACCTGCGAAATGTGCTGTTTCACCTTCAAAGGCGCATACCTGTATACACGCCTTCGCCGCTGCACGGCTGTTGCAGCTTATATCCGTGAATGGAGGACCCCATGCCGACACCGCCCTATAGAGCCGATCACGTTGGTTCGCTCCTGCGCCCCGCTTCCGTCAAGGAGGCCCGCAGGAAGTTCTACGAAGAGAAGAGCATTTCCGCCGACGAGCTGAAGGCTGTCGAGGACGAGGCCATCAAGGACCTCGTGAAGCTGCAGGAAGGCGTCGGCCTCAAGGTCGTCACCGACGGCGAAGCGCGCCGCCATTTCTGGCACTATGACTTCCTCGGCGAGCTCGACGGGATGGAGTTCGTCACCCGCGAAGCGCATAAGGGCGTCACTTTCCACGGCGTCAAGCTGCCGCCGACCTTCCCGACCATCAACGGCAAGCTCGACTTCCCGGATAATCACCCGCATCTGGAGCATTTCAAGTATCTCGCTTCGGTGACCAAGGTTACGCCGAAGATCTCCATTCCCGGCCCGAGCGTCGCTCACTACCGCACCGCCAAGGCGGACATCCATCCTGCCGAATATCAGGACGTCGAGGTACTGTTCGCCGATCTCGCCAGGACCTATGCTAAGGCCGTGCAGAAGTTCTACGAAGCCGGCTGCCGCTATCTGCAAATGGACGACATCTACTTCGCCTATCTGGGTGACGAGAAGCAGCGTGCCATGAAGCGGGAAGAAGGTTTCGATCCTGACTGGCTGATTCAGAAATACGCATGGATGATGCATGAGGCGATCAAGGACCGTCCGAAGGACATGCTGATCGGCATGCATATGTGCCGTGGCAACTTCCGTTCCACCTGGGCTGCCGAGGGCGGCTACGACGCAGCAGCCGACGCGATCTTCAACCATACCGGCGTCGACATGTTCTTCATGGAATACGATACCGAGCGGGCCGGCGGGCTGCAGCCGCTCAGTCTTCTCAAGAAGGGCAAGCAACGCGTCTATCCAGGCTTCATCACCACCAAGACCGGCGAACTGGAAAGCCTGGATTCGCTCCGCCGTCACTTTGACGAGGCTTCGAAATACGTCGATCTCGACCAGCTCGGCATCGCACCCCAATGCGGCTTTGCCTCGACCGAGGAAGGCAATTCGATCACCGAGGACGACCAGAAGCGCAAGCTGGAGCTCGTCGTCAAGACAGCCGAAATGATCTGGGGCACGGCCTGACAAGTTACGCGGCCGCAGCCCGCGACGGATTGCGGCCCCTCCTCTTGAGAAAAAAATCCTCCGCGATAATTCTTAGTTGGTACGTAGCCAACGAGGGACCACGACATGGGTATTTTCGACAAGATCAAGAATGCTATTTTCGGACGGGCGGAAGCGGCTGAGACTGCAGCGCCCGCCACCTCCGCCCCGACTGCGGCGCAATTGGCTCCGGCAGCTACGCAGGCAGCACCGGCGGCCCCTGCTCCCTCCACCTCGACGCCGGTGGACGTCACGCCCGTTCTGGACGCCGCCGTCAAGAAAAGCGGCCAGAAGCTCGACTGGCGCAAATCGATCGTCGACCTGATGAAGGCACTTGATCTTGATTCCAGCCTTTCCGCCCGCAAGGAACTGGCGGACGAATTGGGATATGCCGGGGCGAAGGACGGCTCGGCCGAAATGAACATGTGGCTCCACAAGGCCCTGATGAAGAAACTTTCCGAGAACGGCGGCAAGGTTCCTGCCGACCTTCTCGACTGAGTTTCCGGGACAACGATCAGACGAAAGGCCCGCCGCATTGGCGGGCTTTTTTGCTTGTGAAGGGGCAAGCGAAGAGCTCGACAGGAGCCAGATAAAATTATCTTGAATGGGGCGTGTGCGATCATTCCGGGTAGACGCCCTAGATGAAGGTGTCGTTCGACACGCGTTCGCCGCATGCGGAGTGTCGGTTCTGGCTTCGCGGCGAACGCCGCCTCATTGAAGGGAGTTTACGATGAAACGCCTCAGCCTTCTCCTGACCGGTTCGGCTCTCTCCGCAGCGTTGATCGCGGCGCCGGCCTTTGCCCAGACGACCGGCCAGCCTGTGGAAACCAAACGCCCCAATGCTCCCGACCAGCGGCCCGCCTTTGCCGGCCAGACGCGCGCGCCGCAACCCGCGCAGATGCCGAAGATCGCGCCTGAGGTCGTTGCGGAAGACCTGCCGCATCTCTGGGCCATGGAATTCCTGCCCGATGGCCGCATGCTGGTAACCGCCAAGCAAGGCGCCATGCACATCATCTCGGAAGAAGGCGAAGCCGGGCCGGCGATCGATGGTGTTCCCGATGTCCTTTCCGGCGGCCAGGGTGGATTGCTGGATGTCGCGCTCGCGCCCGATTTCGCCACCTCCGGCATGATCTTCTTCTCCTTTTCTGAGGAGCGGGAAGACGGCAACGGTACATCGGTCGCCTCGGCAAGGCTGGTTCCGGGCGATAACGGCGGCGGCAAACTGGAAAACGTCAATGTCATCTTCCGTCAGATGCCGAGCTACGACGGCAACAAGCATTTCGGCTCGCGCCTCGTTTTTGGCCCGAACGACGAGCTTTACGTCACCGTCGGCGAGCGCTCCGATCCCGAACCGCGCGTCCAGGCGCAGGATCTTTCAAGCGGTCTCGGCAAGGTCTTCCGCATCGACAGGAGTGGCAAGGCCCTGCCGGACAACCCCTTCGTCAACCGCGAGGGCGTACAGCCGGAAATCTGGTCCTACGGTCACCGGAACCTGCAGTCGGCCACGCTCGACGGTCAGGGCCGCCTCTGGACGGTCGAGCATGGCCCCCGTGGCGGCGACGAGTTGAACCGGCCGGAAGCCGGCAGGAATTACGGCTGGCCGGAGGTCACCTACGGCATCGATTACAGCGGCGCTCCGATCGGCGAAGGCATCACCGCCATGAGGGAAACGGAACAGCCGGTCTACTATTGGGATCCGGTCATCGCGCCATCCGGCATGGCCTATTACGATGCTGATCTTATCCCGGAATGGAAAGGCGCATTCCTGATCGGCGGGCTCGTTGCACAGGGCGTTGTCGTTGTCCACATGGATGACGACAAGGTCGCCTACGAGGAGCGCGTGCCGCTCCAGGCCCGCATCCGCGATGTCAAGGTCGGTCCAGACGGCGCAGTCTACGCGGTCACCGAACGGCGCGGCGGCGGTGGATCGACGATCCTCCGGCTGACCAAGAGCTGATAGGCCTACAAGGTACTCTCCCGCGCCGCCTCCGCTAGAATTTGAACGCGAGGCGGTGCCCGACGAGTGCTCGGTCTATCGTCACGAGCTGCAATCCTTCGATCTGGCATTGCGCCAATAGCAGCCGGTCGAAGGGATCGCGCGTTTCGGGTTCCGGCTCGGCGGCGGTGATGACGTGCGGAATGCCGATGGGCAGAATGGTGAGACCTCCGCCTTCCAGAACGATCTGCATGTCCTCAAGCGGCACGCCAGGATCGAGCTTTCCGAGGCGCGACTTGATCGCGATCTCCCAAAGGCTGGCGACACTGACGAAACCGGAGAAATCCGCGGCGCTGATGAGCTTGCTTATGTTTGGGAACCGTTGACGCGTGTCGGCACGCAAAATAGCTAGAATGATATGCGTGTCGAGAAGACACGGCTTGGTCAAGGCAACGGCCTCAGTAGGAAATCTTCCGGCAGCGGATCGTCGAAATCATCCGAAATATATGGGACGGGATTGGTAATGCCCCGAGCACGAAGATGAGCCTGGATCGCATCCAAATCAATCCCGCCTTTCTTCTTCGGCAGCTCTTGATGCGGCACGAGGTCGAACACCGGCTTGCCGTCGCGCGTCACGATGACGGTCTCGCCTTGCTCCACATCCTGGGCAAGTTCGTCGAGACGGCTCTGAGCTTCGCGAATAGAGACGGTTTTCATACGAGAAATGTATGTTCGGCTGCGCCTATCGTCAACAGAAGCCTTCGAATGCAAAACCCGCCGTCGCCGGCGGGTCTGGTCGTTAAAATGTGGCCGCGGCTTTACTTGCAGGCAGCACAGAAGCGCTGGATGCGCATGCAGGCTTCCTCGAGCAGGGTTTCCGAAGTTGCATAGGAGATGCGGAAATTCGGGCCGAGACCGAAGGCGGAGCCGTGAACGACGGCAACTCCTTCCGATTCCAGAAGCTCGGTGACGAAATCCTCGTCCGTTTCCATAACCTTGCCGCTCGGCGCGGTCTTGCCGATAAGGCCCGCACAGGACGGATAGACGTAGAAGGCGCCTTCCGGAACCGGGCAGGAGATACCGGATGCCTGGTTCAGCATGGAAACGACGAGGTCGCGCCGCCCCTGGAAGATCTTCTTGTTCTTCTCGATGAAGTCCTGCGGGCCGTTGAGCGCCTCGACGGCAGCCCACTGCGAGATCGAAGAGGTGCCGGAGGTCTGCTGGCTCTGGATCGCATCCATGGCCTTGATCAGTTCCTTCGGGCCGGCCGCGTAGCCGATACGCCATCCGGTCATGGCATAGGCCTTCGATACGCCGTTCATGGTCAGCGTGCGATCGTAAAGCCTGGGCTCGACCTGAACCGGCGTCGCGAACTTGAAATCGTCGAAGGTCAGGTGCTCATACATGTCGTCCGTCAGGATCCAGACGTTCGGATATTTGACGAGGACGTCCGTCAGGGCCTTCAGTTCGTCATGCGAATAGGCGGCACCAGACGGGTTCGACGGCGAGTTGAAGATGAGCCACTTGGTCTTCGGCGTGATCGCGGCTTCGAGGTCAGCCGCCGTCAGCTTGAAATTGTTTTCCTGCTTGGTGGAAACGAAGACATTCGTTCCGCCAAAAAGGGCGACCATTTCCGGATAGGAAACCCAATAGGGCGCCGGGATGATGACTTCATCGCCGGGGTTAACCGTCGCCATCAGCGCGTTGAAAAGAATCTGCTTTCCGCCCGTCCCGACGATTACCTGCGAGGCATCGTAGTCGAGATCGTTTTCACGCTTGAACTTCCTGGCGATAGCCTCGCGCAGAGCCGGGATGCCGGATACCGGCGTGTATTTGGTCTCGCCGCGGTTGATGGCATCGATTGCCGCCTGTTTGATATTGTCCGGCGTGTCGAAATCCGGCTCGCCCGCCCCCAGGCTGATGACATTGCGACCCTTGGCTTGCAACTCGCGCGCCTTCTGGGCGACGGCGATGGTAGCGGAGGGCTTCATGCGGGAGAGAGCGTCGGCGAGAAAGGCCATGATCTGGGTCCTGAGGAGCTGTTGAACAAGGGCGGGATCGCGCGAGGAGACCGCCGCTAAGCTCTATGTCTAAACTACGACGCCGTTTCAAGCGGAAAGCTTGAATATGAGCCATCAAAGACGCTGATAAAACCTTCTAAATCTTCTTTACAGCCGCGTAACCCTTCGCTGCTACAACCATCGGGATCAGCAACGAAAAGTCCGACAAGCATGACGCCGAGAAGCATTTTCGCCAATCTGGTGCGCAGCGAAAGCGGGGCCTTTTCCACCGGCTACGGTCCCTTCACGCTGCAATCCGCCCTGCAGCCGATTTTCCGCTCGAACGGCACTGGTCTGGAGATAGAAGCATTCGAAGGTCTTGTGCGCGTTTCGCGCCATGACGAGCCGGTCTCGCCGGGCGAATTCTTTCGCCTCGTTTCGTCCACCGATATAGCCGATATCGACAGCATCCTGCGCACCATCCACATCCTCAACACCGGGCGGCTCAATCGTTCACGGACGGGGATATTCGTCAAGTTTCATCCCGGCCTCTTCCGTGCGCCGCAGGAAATGCGCCAGGAGGTTGAGCGCATCAAACTCGCCGGCCATGAGGCAGGTCTTGGACCCGCTCGGATCGTCTGCGAGATCTCGGAAAAGTTCGGTGTGGCCGACGACATCGTCGCTTCCTTCATCGAACACATGCGGGCGATAGGTTTCCGCGTTGCGATCGATGATTACGGCGCGGGCGATTCCGATCTTGCCCGGCTGAAGCGCGTCAAACCGGACTACGTGAAGTTCGACGCCTCCTGGGTCCGTGACTTCCTCGACAATTCCGCCGGCTATGCGCTCCTGCGCGTCATCGTCCGGCAGATGCTGGACGAAGGCATCGAGCCGATTTTCGAGGCGCTCGAAGAGGTCTGGCAGGTCGATCTGTGCGAGGAGCTCGGCGTTCCGCTGATGCAGGGTTATGCGCTCGCCCGGCCGGAACTTGCACCGACAACCTTCAATGAGACCTTCCCGGAAAGCCTTGCGGATTTTGCCGGCGCACCGGCGCCTCGCAATGAAGATGCGCCGTCGGTCGATCACCCTGCGCCGTCGCCCACTCCCGTTTCCCGACCCGCATTGGCAAGACACGCACGCACTTTCGGCCGGCGGCAATCCGCAACGGAATGAAACGGTCCGAAAATACACGGGATTCCTGAAACTCATGCCGTCTGCCGGCTGAAATCCGGCATAAAACCGTCTTGACAGGCGCTCTGCGTGCCGACCGGAAAAAAATCTTCCTTTCTCCTGGTTGGCTCAAAAACGGCGCAGGCGCCTGTCAAGAAAGCATTGCCGACGATGATTTCCTCCTCCGGATGTCAACAAAAGGCCGCAACCCAGTGTTCTCAGTCATCTTTGCCGATGTCAGCTTTCTCCTCATCGAACCGGTTCAAAAAACTTTTTCTTGCCAATTTCTGATAAACACAGCACTCTGTGCAAGTTCGGGCAATTTACGAGCATGGGAAGACCTATAATGATGCGCTCCGAAGGCGCGAAGACTTCGGGCGGTAGGCTGGGGGCAGAGATATTCAAAGCTATTCCTGCCGGTCACCGCGGTAAAGACAGGGACCCTTTCTTAAAGCTGCCTGCCGCCGCCCTTCGGGGCAACACTGTTATGCTGTCCGCCGCTGAACACGGACAGAGAGAAAAGGACCTGCTGCATGGCCGAAACTGGCACTGTAAAATTCTTCAATACCGACAAGGGCTTCGGCTTCATCAAGCCTGATAATGGTGGCGCCGATATCTTTGTTCATATCTCTGCCGTACAGGCGTCCGGCCTGTCCGGATTGTCGGAAAACCAGAAGGTGAGCTTCGACACGGAACCGGATCGTCGCGGCAAAGGCCCCAAGGCCGTCAACCTGCAGATCGCTGGTTAAGCCTAGGAGGCTTTCTATTCGAGTTGAAGCCCGGCAGGTTTGCCGGGTTTTTTTCTTTGTAATCCTTGGCGGAGACCTCTCAGAGGCCGCGCAGGAAGGGGTTGTTGCGCCGCTCGTCGCCGATCCGGCTACCGGGACCATGACCGCAAATGAAGCCGACATCATCGCCGAGTGGCAGGACTTTGTCGCGGATCGACGCAAGCAGCGTCTCGTGATCCCCGCCCGGCAGATCGGTGCGCCCGATCGAACCGTTGAACAGCACGTCGCCGAGATGTGCGAATTTCTGTTTGCGGTTGTAGTAGATCACATGCCCCGGAGCATGGCCGGGACAGTGAAAAACCTCGAATACATGATCTCCGAACGAAACCGTGTCGCCCTCGTTGAGCCAGCGGTCGGGCACAAGGTTGCGCACCGCCATCTTCACCCCGAATTTTTCGGCCTGGGTCTCCAGCTTCTGCAGCAGGGGAAGATCCGCCTCATGCGGCCCGATCACCGGGATACCCAGCACCTCGCGCAATTCGTCAGCGCCGCCTGCATGGTCGATATGACCATGCGTGAGCCAGATTTCCCTGAGCGTTATCCCGTTTTCACTCACGACCTGAAGGATCGTAGGCACATCGCCACCCGGATCGATGACCACGCCTTCCCTGGTTTCGTCATCGAAGAGGATCGTGCAATTTTGCTGGAATGGCGTAACCGGGATGATGCCGGCCTGTAACTTGCCCATGATGCCTCGGCTTGAAGCGCGTCGCTTGATAGTGGGAACCGATCCCGGGACAGCGACATGCGGAAAACAGGAAGACGAAGCGCGCTGCATGAATCCGTTTAGATGTAACCCGCTTCAAGCGATAATGTCAGCGGGGATATAGCGGCAAACGGAAGACATTTCAGCCAAAAAAATCAATTGTCAGCGACGGCCGCAAAACGCGCGTCGACAGAGACCGGCGGAGCAAGCGACACGGTCGCAAGCAGGAAAGCACATACTACGATCTTGAGGGCAAAGACGGTCACCAGAACACCCCTGAGCGGATTGACCGGTGCGGTCGTTTCCATCTTGATGGGCGGAAGAGCGGAAAAAGTCCGGGCTGTCGGCTGAATGGTCATGGGCTTCTCTCCAGTGTCTGTGGCTGGATCAATGGACATCGCGCTCAAAAGTTCCGGACGTTCTCCTATCGTGGCCGACCGGCCACAGCTTGAAGGATCCGTTTGGTCTGGCGGAACCCAGCGGGACATATGGGGGTTTCCCTCCAATCAACGTGAGGAGAAACTCCATGACGAGTTGGTTGAAATTTCCCAAGTGGACGTGGTTGGGGCTTGGCGCCGCTCTTTCGGCCCTCGCCTTGCCCGCCCAGGCCCAGATGGCCACGACCACCGCATCGGACATCGTCGTCCGCTCCGGTCCCGGCCAGGATTACCCCGAGATCGGACTTGCCACCCGCGGCAGCCCGGCGACGATGGATGGCTGCCTCGAAGGCAGCAACTGGTGCCGTATCGAGGTCAACGGCATGCGCGGCTGGGTATTCGCCGAATACCTGACCATCCGCCATAACGGCACACCGGTTGTGGTCCAGGACTATCGGACCCGTTACGAGGTGCCGGCCGTGACCTATGAGACGACGGCAAGCGTTCCGCCTGCTCCGGTTCCCGGACCTGGCGACATCATGCTTGGCCCGGTCGGCGAGGTGGACGTGATCGATCCGCCGGATACCGTCATCAGCTATATCGAACAGCATCCGGTCGACCCGATCCGCGTCCGCGATGAAGTGGTCGTTGGGGCGACACTGCCGCCCGATGTTATCATCCGCGAAGTGCCCGACTATGACTACGACTATGTGGTCGTCAACGACCGGCCCGTTCTGGTCGATCCGGGCACTCGCCGTATCGTGCATATCTACGAATGATCGATATCGCGGAGGGCGCCGCCCGGCTGGCGCCCTCCGCCCCCCGAGCATGCCATCCGATCCGTCCTTCAAGAAATGCTGTTGATTGTTCAAGCTGTTCGCGCTTTATGACGAACGAGCGTCTACAGTGCTTGAGTGTTGAAAGAGCTTCGGCCATCGCATGGAACCATGACGGGAAAGGAAACGGGAGTGTCGCGCGCATCGACGGGAAAAGCCGTCAGGAAGGTCATGCCGCCGATGCCGGTGGTTGACGAAGCCCAGATCGACTTCGAGACCATCGAGTTGCTTTTCTTCGCCTATCGCGACTTCGTATCCGACCCGGATGCGATCCTTGCCAAGATCGGCATGGGCCGCGCCCATCACCGCGTCGTCTATTTTGTCTGCCGCCAGCCGGGCATGATGGTGACTGACCTTCTCGATACGCTGCAGATCACCAAGCAGAGCCTTGCGCGCGTCCTCAAACAACTGATCGAATCCGGCTATATTCGCCAGATGGCGGGGGCCAAGGACAGGCGGCAGAGGCGGCTCTACCCGACGCTTGCCGGACGCGAACTGGCGCTCGCCCTTTCCGAGCCGCAATCGCGCCGTATCGCTCGCGCGATGGAGGATTTCACGCCCGAGATGCGGACCGCGGTCAAGGAATTCCTGCGCCGCATGCGTGGGCGAGACGAGAATCTCGAACCCATCGAAAACGAGCTGGATTAGGTTGAGGACTGATAACCCTCAGTTGGGACTGGACCGATGACGAAAACGCCTCCTTCCGACGACGCACCCCACCTTCTCGTGGTCGACGACGATACCCGTATCCGTAATCTCCTTAACCGCTATCTGATGGAACAGGGATTTCGCGTGTCTGTCGCGGGCGACGCGGCGGAGGCTCGCCGCAAGCTTGAAGGCCTGCATTTCGACCTCATCATTCTCGACGTCATGATGCCGGGCGAATCCGGCCTCTCGCTGACGCAGTCTCTTTTTCAGAAGAAGACAACTCCGGTCATTCTGCTGACGGCCCGCGCTGAAATGGAGTCCCGCATCGAGGGACTGGAAGCCGGCGCCGACGACTATCTCTCGAAACCCTTCGATCCCCGCGAACTCGTCCTTCGCATCAACAATATCCTGCGCCGCAGCTCCTCGCCGGAAACGCCGAAGATCGAGCAGGTCATGTTCGGCCCTTTTACTTTCTCCATCCCGCGCAAGGAATTGCGCAGGGCGGCAGAAACCATCCGGCTGACCGACCGCGAGCAGGAGATCATGCTCCTCTTTGCGCTGCGCGCCGGCGACACAATTCCGCGCCACGAATTGATCGGCGACGATGCGGAAGTGGGCGAGCGCACGATCGACGTGCAGATCAACCGTTTGCGGCGTAAGATCGAGGACGATCCGGCCAATCCCGTCTACCTCCAGACGGTGCGCGGCATCGGATACCGGCTGAGCATCGACTAGCCCGATGGGGCACGGATGGAAGGCAGGATGGCACTTTTCGACACCCTGAAGCGCGACATGGACCGGTTCACCCTTCCCGGCTGGCGTCCGCTGACCCGATGGCTGCGACGGCGCCTGCCGACCGGTCTCTACACCCGCTCGCTGCTCATCGTCATCCTGCCCATGCTGCTCCTGCAGACGGTAGTCGCCGCCGTCTTCATGGAACGGCACTGGCGCATGGTCACCGAACGCCTTTCGGAAGGCACCGTCCGGGACATCGCCAGCATTATCGAAGTCATCAAGAGTTATCCGCAGGACAGCAATTACGATGCGATCACCGGCATTGCCGGCAACGCTCTCAATCTCACGATTGCGGTGGAAGAAAACGGCCAGTTGCCGCCGCCACGCCCGCGCCCCTTCTTCTCCCTGCTAGACAACGTGCTTGCCGATCAGATCAATCGCCAGATCCAGATGCCCTTCTGGATCGATACGGTGGGCGACAGCCGGCTCGTCGAGATCCGCGTCAAGTTCGACAGCCGCGTATTGCGGGTCTTTGCCCGCCGCGGCTCCACCTATGCCTCGAACACGCATATCTTCCTGGTCTGGATGATCGGCACTGCCCTGGTGCTGGTGGGCATTTCCATTCTCTTCCTGCGCGGCCAGATCCGGCCGATCCTGAAGCTCGCGCAGGCTGCCGAAAGTTTCGGCAAGGGCCAGAGCACCGAGGGTTTCTCACCGCGCGGCGCCGACGAGATCCGCCGCGCCGGTCTCGCCTTCATCCAGATGCGCGAGCGGATCGAGCGGCAGATGGAGCAACGCACGACCATGCTTGCCGGCATCAGCCATGATCTCCGGACCATCCTGACCCGCTTCCGGCTCCAGTTGGCGCTTGCCGGCGACAAGCCGGAGCTTGCCGGCATGAGCCAGGATGTGGAGGACATGCAGTCGATGCTGGAAGGCTATCTGGCCTTCGCCAAAAGCCAGGCCGAGGAAGATTTCGGCGAACTGCGGCTGAGCGAACTCCTGGGAAAACTGCAGTCGGACTTTGCTTTGCAGGGCAAGACCATGACCTATGAGATCGAGGGGGAGGACGAGATCGCAGTGCGCCCCAATGCCTTCGCCAGGCTCGTCGGAAATCTCGTCTCAAACAGCGAACGCTACGCCGACAATCTGCATGTCGACGCGAGGCATAGCGCCAAATGGCTGACGCTCACCCTCGACGATGACGGCCCCGGCGTTCCGCCCGAAGCCCGCGAAGACGTCTTCAAGCCCTTCTACCGGCTCGACGAGGCGCGCAACCTGAACGCCTCCGGCACGGGCCTGGGTCTCGCCATCGCCCGCGACATCGCCCGTGCCCATGGCGGCAACGTCACACTTGCCGAAAGCCCACAGGGCGGCCTGCGAGCCGTCGTGCGGATACCGGCTTGAACGGGAGAAACGGATGCCGGTCGATCTTTCCGACATGCAATGGCTGAACCCGCCGCCGGAAGTCCGCAAAAACGGCGACCGGCTGATCGCCCGCTCCGGCCCGGAGACCGATTTCTGGCAGGAGACTTATTACGGTTTCCATCATGACAACGGCCATTTTCTCTACCGGCACCGCCTTGGCGATTTCACCGCAGAGACATCCTTCGTGGGGCGCTATGAAGCACTCTACGATCAGGCGGGCCTGATGCTCCGCCATGACGAAAAGCACTGGATGAAATGCGGCATCGAATTCACCGACGGTGCCCGCCATTTCAGCACAGTCGTCACCAACGGTCATTCCGATTGGTCCGCCTTCCGTCTCGATGAGGATTTTGAAGAAATTTTCGTCCGCGTCACCCGCATGGGCGACGCGCTTTTCATCCAATACCGCACGGACAGCCGGCCGGATTGGCGGATGGCGCGGCTGGCCTGGTTTCCGCCGGAATTCGCCGAAATCTCGGTCGGAATGACCTTCTGCTCGCCGAAGCGGGAAGGTTTCGAGGTGGAATTCCGGTCCTTCAGCCTGACCGACGTCAAAAGCCGCGATATTCACTGAAGAGTCGCCGCGCGAAATCCGTCCTACATCAGCCTTTTGCCGTTCGGCACCGGCTGTTCGACGGCGGCAAGCACGATCGCGCCCTTCTCGTCCTCGAAACCGAGGGTCAGCACCTCGGAACGGAACGGGCCGATCTGCCGCGGCGGAAAGTTCACCACGCCGAGCACCTGCCGGCCAACCAGCGTCTCCGGCGTATAATGCACCGTGATCTGCGCCGAGGATTTCTTGACGCCGATTTCGGGGCCAAAATCGATCTTCAGCTTGAACGCCGGCTTGCGGGCTTCCGGAAACGGCTCCGCCTCGATGATCGTTCCGACGCGGATATCGACTTTCTCGAAATCGCCGTAGGTGATCTCTTCTGCCATGACACCTTCGCTCAGCTTCCGAGTTCTTCCGCCCGCTTGCGGGCCGCGGCGATCGCCTTGTCGAACAGCGGCTGCATGCCGTCTTCGGCCATCAGCACTGCAAGCGCTGCCGCCGTCGTGCCGCCCGGCGATGTGACGTTCTGACGAAGTTTCGAAGCGTCTTCGGGGGACTGGTGCAGAAGCTCACCAGCCCCCGAGACAGTCTCCCGCGCAAGCCGCATGGCGAGGTCCGCCGGCAGGCCGGCTTTGCGGCCCGCCTCAGCCATGCACTCCACGAGATAGAACACATAGGCCGGACCGCTGCCAGAAACGGCGGTCACTGCATCGATATCCGCTTCGCTCGACACCCATTCCACGGGCCCGCTGACCTTGAGTAGAGACTGCACCGCCTCTCGCTGGGCATCGCTGACCTTGGGATTGGCATAGGCACCGGTAACGCCGCGGCCGATCATCGCCGGCGTATTCGGCATGGCGCGCACCATCGCCGCATCGCCAAGGTGGCTTTGAAGATAGGACAGTGTCTTGCCGGCAGCGACGGAGACCACGACTGTCCCCGGACCGACAGCCGGCTTCAACGGCGGCAGGACCGCATCCATCAATTGCGGCTTGACTGCAAGGAACAGGATATCGGCCGAAAACCTTTCCGGCAGGGCGGTGAAATGACGCGCGCCGGCATCGGAAATGATCGCCTTCATCGCCTCCGACGGCGACGGATCGACAACCGTGACGGAAGCGCCGGGCACGCCGTTCTTCAGCCAGCCGGAAAGCATCGCGCCGCCCATGTTGCCGGCGCCGATGAGAAGGATCGATCCGAGCTGGACCAAGGTCATCAGGCTTCGCCTACGGTTTCAAACAGAACGGCATCCATGGCCGCTTTCGCTTCCATGCCCGACCATACGACAAACTGGAAGGCCTGATAATAGGCCTCGCAGGCTTCCAGCGCGCTCGACAGCAGCACTTCCACCTGCTGATTGTTCGGCTCCGCACCGCCGGCCAGCAGCAAAGATTGCCGGAAGATGATGACGTCTTCCTGACGCCACAGGTCGAAATGGCCCATCAGCACCTGCCCGTTGATATGCGAGAGCAGGCGAATGACTTCATTGACGCGTATGTCGGGAATCTTGATATCGAAGGCGCAGGCCAGATGCAGTGCCTCGAATTCTTCCATCCAGGAGAAGGAAACGTGGTAGTCGGCCCAGCGCCCTTCCACGGTCATGGCGATTTCATCTTCGCCCGACCGTTCGAACGTCCAGTCGTTCGAGGCTGCGACGAACTCGATCATGTCGACCGGATTCGACTGACGTTCGATTTCCAATTCCATAAGGCTCATGCGGCACCTTCTTGACCGGGATGATTGCGGATTCGTGCGAAAACGCCAAAACACGCGAACAATGACCGGGAACAACACGTTCGATGATCGCCCGACACCTCCAGAATAACGCAGTCACCCTGTCTGGAGCTTACCAACCCGTTTCGAATCATCGTTTAAAATCAGTGTACCTAGACGGAGTCCGACTGGCAGCCCCTTTCACTCGATTTTACTCAATTCCGCTGGGAAACTTCTTCGCGTCCGGGATCAGAACGGAGTCATAACCGACTCTGGCGACTGACTTTTTTGCCAGTGTCCACAGGGGAGGATTTTTTCAATGGCGAGGTTGGATCAGGTGTCGGAAAGCTCGATCCCCAACGTGTGCTTGAGGTGAGCCCATGTTGCCGCTTCGAACCGCTCGGGCCATTCCACGCCGATCTTCGTCGCCACCCTGCGTGCCCGCGGCAGATACGCGTCCGCATAGGCAAGATTGGCTGAGATGATCGCCTCTTTCGTCGGGGAAGGCAGAGGCAACCTGGCGAGGACCTGCTTTTGCTCCTCGGTGATCAGCCTGTTCAGATGAAGAGCCCCTCCCCGATTGGGAGCGGCTGTCTCTTCTATCAGAAGCTCGATGAGAAGATTCCTGAGATGAAAGATGCCGGTGATCCCGTTCAGATATTCCCCTCTGCCGATCGCGAGCGGCAGCAGCCCGAAAATCCGGATGAATTCCTCGAACTGCCATTTCATGCGCGCCGGATTGGGACCCGTCCCTGATGGAGGCGGCTGCAAGGTTTCCAAAATCCGGCCGTGATCGAACACGACCTTCAACCCGCCGGCGTTTCGCCGGGCCATTTGATCGGGATTGATGATGTCAACGTCAATGCGCAGCCAATCGGCCGTGATGGCGTTGATCAGCGTGGATTTGACCTGCCGGTCCCGCCAGAGGACGATTTCGCCCGTCTTGCCGACAGCTTCGCGCCAGAGGGCGGCGAATTCATCCGTGGGACCATCGCGGGAAACCGCCAGGAAATCGATGTCGCTATATGCGTCCTCGATTCCAGCGCCGTAGCTGCCGCTTAAGAACAGCGCTGTGATCGCCGGTTCGTTTCTGAGGGCGGCAGCGATATCGTTGATGACGGTCGCCTTGTCCATTCCACTGCCCCCGCCCTCATAAACGGTACCGGTCTCATTGGCCCGAAAGCTTCGCCTCCAGCGCCTCGATACGGGCTTTCAAGGCCTCGTTTTCGTCGCGGGCGCGGGCGGCCATTTCGCGGACGGCCTCGAATTCCTCACGCTTGACCACGTCCATATTGTTCAGGAAGCGCTCGGCCTGCGCGTGGAAGGCTGTCTCGAACTCCTTGCGCACGCCTTGCGCGGCTCCCGCGGCATCGGTCATCAGCCGCGCGAAATCGTCGAGAATGCGGTTCGTGCCGGTTGCCATGATCTTACTCCCGTATGTCTGGCCGCCCACTCTAAGAAAGCGCGGCCCGAAAATGTCCATGAAGATGAAGTAGGGCCTGCCGCGACCCGTTGCAAGCGTCATCCACCGCCGGCACGGGCGCTTGCTGAGATTCGCCTTGACCGGCGATGGCCGCAACGCCATGTTCCGCGACGATATGAACAGGTTGAGAACCCGATAACTTGTACGAAGCGCTACATCTTTTCGCCCTGATGCCGTTCCCGAACATCGATCCGGTGGCCTTCTCCATCGGCCCGCTGGCCATCCATTGGTACGGTCTGGCCTATGTCGCCGGCATCCTGCTCGGCTGGCTCTATGCGCGCCGTCTGGCGGCAAACGGCTCGCTCTGGAAGGGTGGTCAGTCTCCGATCACCATTGCCCACCTCGACGACTTCCTGGTCTGGGTCGCTGTCGGCGTCGTGCTCGGCGGCCGCATCGGCTACGTGCTCTTCTACGATTTCGCTGCCGTTTTGCAGAATCCGATTCGGGCAATCGAGATCTGGAACGGTGGCATGTCCTTCCACGGCGGTTTCCTTGGCGCGACGATCGCCATGATCTTCTTTGCCCGCCGCAATGGCATTCCGGTCTGGAGCATGTTCGATACGGTGGCTGCCGTCGTGCCTTTCGGACTCTTCTTCGGCCGCATCGCCAACTTCATCAACGGCGAGCTTTGGGGACGATTGAGCGACATGCCCTGGGCGGTCGTCTTCCCGACCGGAGGGCCGTTCGCGCGCCATCCAAGCCAGCTTTACGAAGCGGGCCTCGAAGGAATCGTGCTCGTTCTGGTGCTGGCGCTGATGATTTTCGGCTTCAAGGCGCTGAAGGCCCCTGGCACGGTCTGCGGCACCTTCGTCGTCGGATATGCTCTCTGCCGTATTTTCGTGGAGTTCTTCCGGGAGCCGGATGCCCAGCTCGGCTACTTGCTCGGCACGAACTGGCTGACGATGGGCATGGTGCTGTCGCTGCCGATGATCGCTGTCGGCCTTTGGGCCGTCGCCCGGGCACGCGCGGCGGCCGCGTCTGCGTCTGCTCAGGTTTGAGGCGGAGGCGCACGGCCGTGAGCACGCCCCTTACAGACAAGATAAAGAACCTCATCCGGGCGAGCGGCCCGATCAGCGTCACCGATTATTTCGCGCTCTGCCTCGCCGATCCGGAATATGGCTATTACCGCAGCCGCGAGCCTTTCGGCCGGCATGGCGATTTCATCACCGCACCGGAGATCAGCCAGCTTTTCGGCGAGATGATCGGCATCTTCGTCGTGCATGCCTGGCAGCGCCATGGCAGCCCGGCAGCCGTCCGGCTGGTCGAGGTCGGGCCCGGCCGCGGCACGATGATGGCCGATATGCTGCGGGTGATCAAACGCATCGCCCCCCTGCTCTTCGAAGGCCTGAATGTTCATCTGGTCGAGACCAGCGAAAGGCTTCGCGGCGTGCAGCGCGTGACGCTGGAGGCCTATTCCACCAAGGTTACCTGGCACGACAGTTTCGAAGATGTGCCGGAAGGTTTTACGCTGATCGCCGCGAATGAACTCTTCGACGCGATCCCGATCCGCCAGTTCGTCAAAACACCGACCGGCTTCCGCGAGCGTCTTGTCGGCCTGAATGCCGACGGTGAACTCACCTTCGCCGCCGGCGTCGCGACGCTCGATCCCGATCTTCTGCCATCGTCAATGGCCTCCGCTCCCGACGGCACGGTCTTCGAACTGGCGCCGGCACGCCAGGCGGTCATGCAGACGCTCTGCGACCGGCTGAAGACGTTTGGCGGAACCGCGCTGATCATCGACTACGGCCATATGGTCACCGGCTTCGGAGACACGCTGCAGGCCGTGCGCAACCACGATTTCGATCCACCGCTCGCCCATCCGGGCGAGGCGGACCTGACGAGCCACGTGGACTTCGAGGATCTGGCCAGGATCGCCCTTTCCATGGGTGTTCACCTGAACGGCGGCTTGCGCCAGGGCGAGTTCCTCTACGGCCTCGGCCTTGCCGAACGCGCCACGGCACTTGCGAAGGACAAGGCGCCATCCGAACAGCGGCTGATTGCCGCCGCGGTCGATCGGCTGGCGGGCGAAGGTGCGGGCAAGATGGGAGAGTTGTTCAAGGTGATCGCAGTTTCCAGCCCGGCCTTGAATTTGATGCCGTTCCGGCCGGTGGATTGACATCCGCCCTTTCCTTGCGCCACTCTCGCCCTAAATCGAAGCAGCGCGCAAGTTTCATCGCTTGCAGAAAACCTCTTGAAATCAACGGGATAGACAACGCCGATGCAGGACAGCCCCTTGCCGACGCCCATCGAGAGCCCCCTGTTGAGCGAGATGGCCGGCAATCGTATCCGCCATGGCTTCTTCACCCGTCAGGGCGGCGTATCCGAAGGACTTTATGCCGGCCTCAATGTCGGCATCGGCTCGAACGATCACCGAGAGAGAGTGATCGAGAACCGTGCGCGGGTCGCCGCCTGGTTCGGTTTGCCGGTCGAGAAGCTTGCAACCGTCCATCAGGTCCACTCACCCGACGTCTTCATCGTCGACGAGACCTATGCCGGCGAGCGGCCGCAGGTGGATGCGATGGTGACGTCGATCCCCGGCGTGGCGCTCGGCGTGCTTTCGGCCGATTGCGGGCCGATCCTGTTTGCCGACGGTGAGAGCGGCGTGATCGGCGCGGCCCATGCCGGCTGGAAGGGTGCGCTTGGCGGCGTGCTTGAAAACACGATCGAAGCGATGGTTTCCCTTGGCGCCATGCGCGACAGGATCACTGCGGTGCTCGGTCCCTCGATCGGCCCGACGAGCTATGAAGTCGGCCCCGAATTCGTCGAGCGCTTCCTCGCCTTCGACCCGGCATACGAAGAATTCTTCATGCCCTCATCGAAGCCGGGACATGCCATGTTCGACCTGCCGTCGCTGACGATCAGGCGGCTGACGGCCGCAGGCGTGCGCGCCGAAAATTTGGGCTTCGATACTTACCCGGATACGGAACGGTTCTTTTCCTATCGCCGCACGACTCACGCCAGAGAGCCGGATTACGGCCGCCAGATTTCAGCCATTGCACTTCGGGAGGATTGATATGGCTCTGCATTTCGAGAGAAGCGAATATGCTGACCGCCTCGCGCGGCTGACGGAGAAGATGCGCGCCGAAAAGCTCGATGCGCTGCTGCTTTTTGCCCAGGAAAGCATGTACTGGCTGACCGGCTACGATACCTTCGGCTACTGCTTCTTTCAGACGCTGGTGGTCAAGGCCGATGGCACGATGACGCTGCTGACCCGCTCGGCCGACCTGCGCCAGGCGCGTCAGACCTCGATCATTGAGAATGTCATCGTCTGGGTCGACCGGGTGAATGCTGATCCGACGCTCGACCTAAAGAACCTGTTGAGCGACATGGATCTGCTCGGCGCGAAGATCGGCGTCGAGTACGACACACACGGGATGACCGGCAGGGTCGCCCGCCTGCTTGACAATCAACTCTCCACATTCGGCCAGATCAGCGATGCCTCCTATCTCGTCAGCGCGCTCAGGCTCGTCAAAAGTCCGGCGGAGGTCGCTTACGCCAGGCGCGCCGCCGAACTTGCGGATGATGCACTCGATGCGGCGCTGCCTCTCATCAGGGCCGGCGGCGACGAGGCGGAAATCCTCGCTGCGATGCAGGGCGCGATCTTCCTGGGCGGCGGTGATTATCCGGCCAACGAATTCATTATCGGGTCGGGCGCCGACGCGCTCCTCTGCCGCTACAAAGCCGGCCGTCGAAAACTCGACGCGACCGACCAATTGACGCTTGAATGGGCCGGTACGGCGGCACATTATCATGCTGCCATGATGCGCACGATCATGGTCGGCGAACCGTCCTTCCGCCACCGGGAGCTTTACAAAGCCTGCCTCGAGACGATCCAGGCCATCGAGGGCGTGCTGCGCCCCGGCCACACGTTCGGCGACGTCTTCGACACGCATGCCCGGATCCTCGACGAGCGCGGGCTCTCACGCCACCGCCTCAATGCCTGCGGCTATTCGCTCGGCGCCCGTTTCTCGCCCTCGTGGATGGAGCACCAGATGTTCCATGTCGGCAACCCGCAGGAGATCCTGCCCGACATGACCCTCTTCGTGCACATGATCATCATGGATTCCGACAGCGGTGCAGCCATGACGCTCGGCCACACCTATCTGACGACGGGTGCCGATCCGCAGCCGCTTTCGCGCCACGGTCTGGACCTTATTTTGCGCTGATTTCCCGCTTTGATCTGGCAATTGACAGGTCCCGAAGGCGACCAATAAGCTTTCGTGACAGGGAATCTTTGACAGGAGGCGGGCATGCAGCTTTTCGGAAGATTATTTTCCGCCACCCTGCTCGCCATAATTCTGTCCTCTTGCAACACGACGGAGGCCCTGACGCCACAGGCGAACGTGGGCACGGGCAATGGCGGGGCTTCGACGCCTGTGACACAGGCCGAGGCGGACCGGATGGCGCGCTCGCAGCAGCCGGAGACCTATAATAATAGTAGCAGCACCTATGCCCAAGGCGGAGCAACGGGACCGCAGAACACGCTGGAAGCCCAGGCTCGCGCTCTGGAATCAGGCAATACGGTATCCCCCTCCTCCTCCGGCCCACCGCCGCAATGGGATGGACAGGGACAGGAGCAGGCGACGCAACAGCCCGCAACGGCTGCTGCACCCCGGCAGGCATCGTTACCGCCCCCGAGTTCCTCCGCCAGCACGATCCGTTTCCTGCCGATCATCGGCGCGCCGGTCCAGGCGGTGACACCGCTTTCGCGTCAGCTCGGCGCCGAGGCGCGCGCCAGCGGGCTTACCATCCGCCCGTCAGGCGATGCCGGCACAGAGAATATCCTGAAGGGCTACTTCTCCGCCTTCGTCGACGGCGGCAAGGTCACCATCGTCTATGTCTGGGATATCCTCGACAATTCCGGCGCGCGGTTGCATCGCATGCAAGGGCAGGAAAGCGTGCCGGCCAAAGGCTCCGATCCATGGGCCGCGGTACCTGCTTCCACCATGGAGGCGATCGCCAGCAAAACCATTCAGGACTATCTGAGCTGGCGGCAATCGCAGAGGGGCTAGGGCCTGAAGCTCTAGTGGCTCCATAAGCAACCGGTCATAGTTTCTTCACAAAAAACCGTGGTGAGGCGCAAAACGCTATTGCATTCGGGGCCGGCGGCGGTAAAAGGCCCGCATCCAGCTTCAAAACAGGCGGACCGCAATGAAGGTTTTCGCAGGCAATTCGAACCGGCACCTCGCCGACGCGATCTGCAGCTATCTCAATGTTCCAGTCGGAAAAGCCAGTGTAAGGCGATTTGCAGACCAGGAAATCTTCGTTGAAATCCAGGAGAATGTACGCGGGGAAGACGTTTTCGTCATCCAGTCCACGTCCTTTCCGACCAACGACCACCTGATGGAACTGCTGATCATGATCGATGCGTTCCGGCGGTCTTCCGCCAAGCGCATCACCGCCGTCCTCCCCTATTTCGGCTATGCCCGCCAGGACCGCAAGGCCGGCCCCCGCACACCGATTTCCGCCAAGCTCGTCGCCAACCTGATCACCGAGGCCGGTGCCGACCGCGTGCTGACGCTCGACCTGCATGCCGGCCAGATCCAGGGCTTCTTCGATATCCCGACCGACAATCTCTTCGCGGTGCCGATCCTCGCCCGCGACGTCAAGGAACACTATGACCTGAACAACGTCATGGTCGTTTCGCCGGATGTCGGCGGCGTCGTGCGCGCCCGTGCGCTCGCCAAGCGTATAGAATGTCAGCTTGCCATCGTCGACAAGCGCCGCGAGCGTGCCGGTGAATCCGAAGTCATGAACGTCATTGGTGACGTCTCCGGCAAGGACTGTCTGCTGATCGACGACATCGTCGATTCCGGCGGCACGCTCTGCAACGCTGCCGAGGCGCTGCTGAAGAACGGCGCCACCAGCGTCACGGCCTATATCACCCATGGCGTGCTGTCGGGCGGCGCGGTTGCCCGTATCGCCGCTTCCAAGCTGCGCGAACTGGTAATCACCGACTCCATCCAGCCGACGACCGCGGTGCAATCGGCTCCCAATATCCGTGTCATCACCACCGCCAGCCTGCTTGGTGAAGCGATCAACCGCACGGCGATGGAATCGTCCGTCTCCAGCCTGTTCGACTGACCTTTTTCGGTAAAACATGTTCCGATAAGCTCCTCGTGCGTACAACGAGGAGTGAGTCGCTATGGTTTCCTTTTCCGGACAATCGAAGAGATTGGCCCTGTTCCTGCTTATTCCCATGCTTTCAGGCTGCGTCGAGGGCGGCCCGGGACCCGGAGGTTATTATCCTCCGCAGCGGCCTCCACGACCCGAGCCGCAACCGCAAATGTGCACAATGGAATATCGGCCGGTCTGCGGCGAGCGCGGCGGGCGCTTTGAAACCTTCGGCAATGCCTGCCAGGCGCGCGGACGCGGCTTCCGTATCGTAAGCTCCGGCGAATGCCGTCGCCAGCCTGGACCGCTTCCTCCGCAGGGCCGTCCGGATCGTCCCGATCGCCCGGATTGGAACCAGCCTGGTCGTCCCGACAGGCCGGATCGTCCCGGAAGGCCTGAACAGTCCGGCTTCTGCACGCGCGAATACCGCCCGGTCTGCGGTCAGCGTGGATCGCGGACGCAGACTTTTCCGAATGCCTGCGAAGCCGCCAATGCCGGATTTGGCGTTGTTGCTTCCGGCGAATGCCGCCGCTGAATGCGGACAAGGAGCAAGTGAAAAATTGATCGGCAAAACGTCGGGACAGCTGTTCCGGCGTTTTGCTTTGCGGCGCGGCTTCGGTTAGTTAAGCGCCTTTCCAAGGAGTTCCGCATGGCCGCACGCGACCGCTATTCCCGAAAACTCGAATGTTCCCAATGCGGCAACACCGGTTTTGCCGAAGTCTCCGAAACGGATGACAAGCGGCAGAGCAATCGCGATTTCCATATCGATGAATTGCCGCTTGGCTTCTCCACGGAGTTCGCGTCCACCGATCCGCGCAAATACATGCTGCGTTGCGGCCAGTGCGGCCACAAGTTCCGCTTCGAGCAGAAAAGCGTCTATGCGCCGGGTGGCGAGCCCCGGCGCTAGGTCGAGTGGCGGGTGCTTTACTGGATCGGCCTTACTGGATCACTTGCCCGTTGACGCTGAGTGCCTTCCCGTCCTCGAATCTGATATCCCAACGCAGCCGTCCGTCCGGCTCCGTTTTCGCCATGCCTTTTGCCATCATGATGGCGAAGGAAACCTGGTTGAACTGCGGATCAACCTTGGCAGCCCCCTGGAAATACTGGATCAATCTGTCGATATCGCGGGCGAGGATCGAGGTTTCGAGATTGTAGCGATCCTTCTGGTCCGGGTAGCCGCTGATCTCGCCTGACGCCTCGACATCGTAGAGCGACGATCTGGCAATGATTTTCGGAAAATCGATCGTCAGCTGGCCGTCATCGAGGATCGCCTTGCCCAGACGCTCGCTTTCTGCCTCCGGCAATGGTCCAGGCTTCGACAGATCCATCTCCATCAAGGTATCCACAAAGCGCGTGAAATTGAGAGCGGCGATCCCGACTTCCATCTCGGCCATATCAGGCACCAGCCGAGCATAGACTTCCGGGACAAGACCGGACGGTGTGGAAATCTTCTCCACGCCGAGACCGACGCCGATGCGCGTCGCCTCGGAGGGCTCCGTCATCGTCAGGGTATAGTTGAGCTTATCGACCCCGATATCACCGACCTGACTTGCCACGGTGAACTTGTTGAACGCGATTTTCTCCGAAAGCGATGTGAAGAACGGCATCGCACTGCGGATGAGTTCCTTCAACTCTGCGATCTCGGCTTCCGAGGGCCGTTCATCCTTGACCAGTTCCAGCATGAACGAGACGAGTTTCTGGATATTCTGCGCGACCACGCCTTCGACGCCGACGTCGAAATCGAGGCTCTCGGCGCGTATCTGCACCGGAGGCGCCTGTGGAGTGGCGATCCGCTCGTAGAACCTCGAAAACGACCCTGTGCCGTGAAAATCCGTAGCTCCGGCGGTCGCGCTATTCGTCGCCCCGAGGGAGTAGTTCATGCCCGCGAAGCTTGCTTCGATCTCTTCCGTTCCGCTTTTCGACACCATGCGGATCGGACCGGATGTCGCCTCGCCCGAACGCAGATAGCTGATTGCCGGATCGAAAATGCCGGAAAACACGGCGTCCGTGACGGAATAGGTCAGGCTGGTCGGCTTCCCATCAGGCGCCCTGCCCTGCACGGAGAAATTCATGTTGCTGTCGCTGTTCAGCTTCCACTGCCCATTATTGAGTGGCGCCGCGAAGAGCGTGAACGGCGTCAGGCCCGAGACCGTGAAATTCTTCTTGTCGATCGTCTCGATAAGCCTGGCGATGTCGTAGGTGACCTCGTAACGGTCACCGGCCGGCCTCACAGTCAGAAAGCCGCTGCTGCGCGCGGAATCCGGCAGGAAATGGCTCAGATTGTCCTTGAGCATGCGGGCGCCCCGATCGTCGATCTCCGCCGCTTGCACGGAATAGATCGAAAATGCCGCTACCAAACCGGTCGCGATCAAGGTTCTTTTCATGCACAGCCCTTCCCGTGTTCAATCACAGGCCAATTTGGAAGATGGGTTC
Organism: Neorhizobium phenanthreniclasticum; assembly: GCF_040066075.1. Classification (NCBI taxonomy): domain Bacteria; kingdom Pseudomonadati; phylum Pseudomonadota; class Alphaproteobacteria; order Hyphomicrobiales; family Rhizobiaceae; genus Neorhizobium; species Neorhizobium phenanthreniclasticum. The sequence goes on along the minus strand of NZ_JBEAAL010000005.1, from coordinate 119,711 downwards.
GGGAAGTCAAGTTGAACCAGCGCCTTTCCGGGCTGAAAAGCTTGCACTCCAAACCCTGTTGTATTATAGCCCGCCGGTCCGCGTAGACACCCTTGGAGGCAACGCGGATGAAGTGCACCTCGTGCCTTCGGTTTGACGCAGCGGCCAGCGCTTGCGGAAAACTCTCCAAACAACCTCGAAAGGACATGCCATGAGCCACGCATCTTACGAGCTCAAGGCCGAGGCGCGCGAACGGGTAGGTAAGGGGTCCTCCCGTGAACTTCGCCGCAACGGTTTCATTCCCGCTGTCATCTATGGTGACAAGCAGGCCCCCCTCGCGATCGCACTCTCGACCAATGAAGTGACGAAGCGCATCCATGCCGGCGGTTTCATGACCACCATTGCAACGATCGATGTCAACGGCCAGAAGATCCAGGTCCTGCCGAAAGACTACCAGCTCGATCCGGTCCGTGATTTCACCATGCACGTGGATTTCCTGCGCGTCTCCGGCGACACGGACGTCACCGTCGAAGTGCCGGTTCACTTCGTCAACGAAGAGAAGTCCGCAGTCAAGATCGGCGGCGTTCTCAACATCGTTCGTCACGCGGTCGAATTCCATTGCCCGGCAAACGCCATCCCGGAATTCATCACGGTTGACCTCACCGGCGCCAAGATCGGCGACAGCATCCATATTTCCGCCGTCACCCTGCCGAAGGGTGTGCGCCCGGTCATCGCCGATCGCGATTTCACCATCGCGACCATCGTTGCTCCGGCCGGCGGCGTTGAGGAAGCCCAGGAAGAAACGCCTGCTTCCGAAGCTGAATAAGCAAATCAAAGCAGAATGTTTGATCTCGAAACCCGCCTTCGCGAGAAGGCGGGTTTTCTATTGGCCACAGAACACAATGTCGCAACGCTATTTCCGCAATTCTTTCAAATCTTGGCATATTCGTTTCAGTGAAGTTTAATGAATGCGTGAAACTATGCTCACTGCTTCAGCATGAGGGGACAATCCGGCATCAACCGGAAGATATATTGCAGGGAAGACGGATGAGTCGTTCCGTTGAGAGCCGTTTTATCGCGATCATTTCTGGCGCGCTTCTGGTCGTCGTCGCACCGCTGTTCACGCTGTTCCTGGCGCTTTCCTCGCAACAGGCTGCCGTAAACCTCAGCGAGCACGTCAATCTCGTGCTGGTCACCAATTCCCAGGCGCTCGGCAAGCCGCTCTGGGAGCTCGATACGGATAGCATCCACCAGATCGCATCCATGCTGGTGGCCGACCCTGCCATTCAGGGGGTGCAGATCAACGACAGCACGGGCAAGCTGAATATTTCCGAAGTGGATGTGAATCCCGCTGATTTCCGCGGTCTGAAATCGATCTCCGAGCCTATCGTCTACAAGTCGCCGCAGGGCATGCGGGATGTCGGCAATATTACCGTCTATGTGCCCGAACTCGGATGGTTCTCGGCACTACACCAGATGGAAATGGCCTTCATCTCCATCTTCATCATCGCCATTCTGACGGTTTTCGGCGTGGCGATCCTCGGCAACCGCGTAATGGTGATCAAGCCCCTGCTGCGGCTGACGGCCGCGATCGAGGCGACACGGCGGCTAGGCTCGCGCCACCACGTCGACTGGCGCTCGAACGACGAGATGGGGCGCCTGGCGAAAAGTTTCAACGAGATGCAGACGCTGCTGGAACGCGAGGAACGCGAGCTCAAGCGGGCACATCAGCAGACGACGGAAATCTATAACCTGACGCCGGCCATGCTGTTTTCGCTCACTCCCCGCGATCAGATCGCAGCGGTCAGCGATTACTGGCTTCTTGCCACCGGCTATAGCCGCGAGGACGTCATCGGCCGCCCATTCTCGGATCTCGTCGATTTTGCAGATCGGGAGACCTATCGGCAGCGGAAGGCACAGGGGAAATCAAACGGTCCGGCGAGGGAAGTCACCGTCCGCTTCCTTTGCGCCGATGGCCGCCTGATGGACGTGCTGATTGTCGAAACGGAACTGGGCGCTGCGGGAGCCAGCATGCCCGGTTCGCTCAGCGTCATGACCGATGTTACCGAACTCAAGCAGTCGGAACTGCGCAATCATCAGCAGGCGATCTCCGACCATCTGACCGGGCTTCTGAACCGCCAGGGTTTCGAAGCCATGCTCGACCGGAAGATCAGCGAAGCGGACAGGACCAGGACGGAAGTCGCCTGTCTTTTTGTCGACCTCGACCGCTTTAAGGCAATCAACGACAACCTCGGACACGCAGCCGGAGACAGCGTTCTTTGCCAGTTCGTCGAGCGGACGCGCCCCCTGCTGCGCCATACGGACAGCGCCTCGCGCCTCGGGGGCGACGAGTTCGCCATACTGATCGCTGGCGAAAGCACCGAACGCCGCGCGACCGAGCTTGCCCAGAAGATTGTCGATACGTTCGAGGTGCCTTTCCGCATCCAGGGCACCGGCGTGCGGCTCAGCGCCAGCATCGGCCTCGCCTTCTACCCCAGCCACGCCGCCAGTGCTGCCGAACTTCTGCAAAAATCGGACATGGCCATGTATGCCCGCAAACGCGACGGCAAGAACGGGGCACAGGTCTACGACCCCGCAATCCTCGACCAGACGCGTGAACGGGCGGAGATCGAGAGCGACATTGAGGTCGCCATCGCCGCAAGCTGGTTCGAGGCACATTTCCAGCCGATCGTCGATATCGACACCGGCATTCCTTCCGGCTTCGAGGCCCTCATGCGCATGCGCCATCCGCGCAAGGGGCTGATGTCACCGGCCGGCATCATCAGCGTTGCCGAGGAAACCGGCTCGATCAGTCAGATCGGCAACCTCATCCTTGAAGACGCGATGGCCAACCTCGCGCGCGTCTCTCGTCTCCCCGGCATGGAAGAAGCATATGTCGCCGTGAATTTCTCGCCGCTGCAATTCGAGCCCGGTTTGCTGGCGCGACTGACAGGCCTGCTTGGTCATTACGGCATGCAACCGTCGCGCCTTGTGATAGAGATCACCGAAGCGGTGTTGATGCACGACAACCCCGAAATCCGCACCATACTCAACGAGCTTCATCAATTCGGCTGCCTTATTGCACTTGACGATTTTGGCACCGGCTATTCGTCACTGAGCTATATGAGCCGTTTCCCGGTCGATGTCGTCAAGATCGACCAGTCTTTCGTCCGTTCGCTCACCGACAAGGCGGATGATATCGGCAGCAAGAACCGGATGCTGATCGAAGGCATCAGCGCCATTTCCCATAAGATGAACTGCAAGGTCGTCGCCGAAGGCGTCGAAACCGAAGAACAGCGCGCCTTGCTCAGACAGATGGGCATCGATTATGCCCAGGGCTATCTCTTTTCGAAGCCCCGGGAAATTTCCGAACTGCTCTCGGCCCTATCAGCCCGGCAATCCGACGCAAGGTTCATGGCAGGTTAGCGGCCAGCGCCTTCCGGACGAGATGCTGGGTCAGAAATGGCTACATGCTTGCCTGGAGGGAAAAGATGAAGACTGCATCGCTGCTTCTTGCCGGTCTCAGCCTCGCGCCGGCTGCCATTGCCCAACAACCGATCATGTTTTCGACCGAATCCTATCCGCCGTTCGGCTATCGGGAGCCGGACGGCACTTATCGTGGCGCCGGCGTCGACCAGATCGAGATCATCATGCATGGCGTCGAAACGCCTTTCGTGATGGAGATCATGCCCTGGGCCCGCGCCATCATGCTTGCCGAGACGCAGCCCATGCACTGTGTCTTCGCTGCCGCCCGCACGCCGGAGCGCGAGCCTCGTTTCAAATGGGTGATGCCGCTCTTCATCGACCGCAACATTCTCATCCGGCATATCGGCTCCAAGGTCGATGCCAACACGATCGAGGAAGCCAGGCAATATGCGGTCGGCACCCATAGGGGAGACTATACGGAAGCTCTGTTGAGGAACTCCGGCTTTCCCCGGATCGACCTGAGTGCCGACTTCGATACCACGCTCCGAAAACTGCTCGGTGACCGCATCGACATGATGCCGATGTCGCAAGGCGTCTACGAGAAACTGAAAGCGGAAGGAACGCCGATCGAGCAGGTCATGATCTTTTCCGAACAGCGTCTGGGCATAGCCTGCAACAAGGACGTTCCGGACGAACTGATATCGAAGATGCAGGCAAACCTCGACGAGATGATCAGGAACGGCGCTCAGGACGCCATATTCAGGCGCTACGGCATCGATGAACCGCAATAGACGACGTGGCTCACGGAAACAGGTTGACTTTGCCGGCGTTTCGCGTTGGTGAAGGCGATCAGCGCAGAACGGATTTCTCCATATGCTTATCATCGCAGGTCTCGGCAATCCCGGCTCCAGATATGCGGGCAACCGCCACAATATCGGCTTCATGGCTGTCGACGCGATCCAGCGGCGACCCGGATTCTCGCCCTGGTCGAAAAAATTCAAGGCGGAGATTTCCGAAGGCGAGCTGGGTGGCGAGAGAGTCTTGCTGATGAAACCGCAGACCTTCATGAACCTCTCCGGCGAGGCGGTCGGCGAAGCCATGCGCTTCTACAAGCTCGGCCCGCAAAATGTCGTCGCCATCTATGACGAACTCGACCTGCCGCCCGGCAAGGCCCGCATCAAGACGGGCGGCGGCCATGGCGGCCACAATGGAATCAAATCGCTGGATGCCCATCTGGGCAAGGATTATCGCCGCCTGCGTCTCGGCATCGGTCATCCCGGGGCCAAGGAGCTCGTGCACAACCACGTGCTCGGCGATTTCGCCAAGGTCGACCAGACCTGGGTCACCCCCCTCCTCGACGCGGTGGCCGACAATGTCGAGATGCTGGTGAGGCAAGAGGATTCGCAGCTCATGAACAAGCTGGCGCTCGCGATCGGCGGCAAGCCGGACGAGGAAAAGCCGAAAGCTGAAAAATCGCCGCAACCAAAACCTGTTGGTAAATCGCACATCCACCAGGCACGCGGCGGCGCAAAACCGAATATCCCGACCACCGGCCCCATGGCCGAGATGCTGAAGAAGATGTTCGGCAGCAAGGGTGAGTGAGGGGTTACGAGCCCCCAATGCAAGACGGAAACTGAAAAGCACCAGATGATTAACGCTCTCGACACGGATAACATAGCTGCCGAACTGGTCACGCTGCGCGACTACTGGCGCTATGCGATCTCCCGCTTCAACGCGGCGAACCTGAGCTTCGGCCACGGCACGACGACAGCCGGCGACGATGCCGCTTTCCTGATCCTCGACTCCCTCGACCTGCCGATCGATGCGCTCGATCCTTTTCTCGATGCGCGCCTGCTCCCGTCGGAGCGCAAGCTGCTGGCCGAACGCATCGAGACGCGCGTAACCACCAGAAAGCCCTCTTCCTATCTGACCGGTCGCGCCTACATCCAGGGCGTTCGCTTTCATGTCGATGAACGGGTCATCGTGCCCCGCTCCCATATCGGTGAAATCCTGTTCACTGAATATCTCGGCGAGAACGGCTCCTCCTTCCTGCCCGATCCACTGAGCGTCGAAAGCGCCGTCGACATCTGCACGGGGTCTGGATGCCTCGCGGTGCTTGCCGCGAAATTTTTTCCGAACGCGGAAGTGGATGCCGTCGACCTCTCCTTCGATGCGCTGCAAGTCGCCGCGCTCAATCTCGCGGAACACAATGTCGAGGATCAGGTGACCCTTCATCAGGGCGACCTCTTCGCACCACTCGGAAAGAAGAAATACGACCTGATCATCACCAACCCGCCCTATGTCGATCACGAGGCGATGGCAGCATTTCCGGAGGAGTTTCAGGCCGAGCCGGCCATGGCCTTCGACGGCGGTGAAGACGGGCTCGACATCGTCCGCAGCCTGCTGGCGGAAGCGCCGAAACACCTCAATCCCGATGGCGGCATGATCTGCGAGATCGGCTCCGGTCGTGAAATCCTGGAAGAGGAATTTCCCGATCTCGACTTCCTGTGGCTGGAAACCGCCGAATCCCAGGATGCGGTTTTCTGGATCACGGCCGAATCGCTCGGCGTCAGGGCGAAGAAGAAATAGGCAAGCACGCCCCTCGCCGTCGCAAGCCCGTTTATTCTTCGGGCTCGGTCGTGAACATCAGCGGAAAGCCGGCCTCCTTGGCGAGGTCCATCGCTTCCTTGGACTTGGTCTCGGCAATATCCCTGGCGCAGACCACGACCACGGAAGTGCCCAGGCGGTGGGCGGTCAGCATCACGCGGTAGCCGGTCTCCTCGCTCATGCGGAACACGGCCTTCAGCACCATGATGACGAATTCGCGCGGCGTATAGTCGTCGTTCACCAGAATGACCTTGTAGAGCTTCGGCCGCTCCAGCTTGGGCTTGGTGATCGTCTTTGGTTTGAGGATGATGTCTTCGGCCATCGGCTTCTCCTGATGACACGGGCCTCTGCCAAGGCATACGGCTATATTGCACCGCACCCGGAATATTTCAAGCAACCGCGGCGTGATCGAATGTTCTATTGCCGCCGAACCCTTGACCCGGCACGCCCATTCCCCCATAGCCACAGCAACGAAAATTTCATAGATACAGGGTCCGGACCCATGGGTTTCAAATGCGGTATCGTGGGCCTGCCGAATGTCGGCAAGTCCACGCTCTTCAATGCGCTCACCAAGACGGCCGCGGCGCAGGCGGCCAATTATCCCTTCTGCACGATCGAACCGAACACCGGTGAAGTGGCGGTTCCCGATCCGCGCATGCAGAAGCTTGCGGCCGTGGCAGGCTCCAAGGAAATCATCCCGACCCGCATCTCCTTCGTGGACATCGCCGGCCTGGTGCGCGGCGCGTCCAAGGGTGAGGGCCTCGGCAACAAGTTCCTGGCCAATATCCGCGAAGTCGATGCGGTGGTGCATGTGCTGCGCTGCTTCGAGGACGACGACATCACCCATGTCGAAGGACGCATAAATCCGGTCGGAGATGCCGACACGATCGAGACCGAACTGATGCTCGCCGATCTGGAGAGCCTTGAGCGCCGCATCGAGCAGACCCGCAAGCGCGCCACCGGCAAGGACAAGGATTCCATGGCGCAACTGCCGGTGATGGAAGCCGTGATCAAGCTTCTGAACGACGGCAAGCCCGCCCGGCTGCTCCTGAAGTCCCTTTCAACCGAGGAGGTCGGCATCCTGAAGGATCTCAACCTTCTGACCTCGCATCCGGTTCTTTACGTCTGCAACGTCGCGGAGGCAGACGCCTCGACGGGCAACAAGCACACCGAAGCCGTCGCCGCCATGGCAAAGGAACAGGGCGCCGAATGCGTGATCATCTCGGCTGCGATCGAGTCCGAGGTCGCGCAGCTTCCGGAAGACGAGGCGAAGGAGTTCCTGTCTGCTCTTGGGCTTGAAGAAGCGGGCCTCGACCGCCTCATCCGCGCCGGGTACCACCTCCTCGACCTGATCACCTATTTCACCGTCGGCCCAAAGGAAACCCGCGCCTGGACGATCGTACGCGGCACCAAGGCACCTGCCGCCGCCGGTGTTATCCATACCGACTTCGAGCGTGGCTTCATCCGCGCCTTCACCATCGCCTATGACGACTATATCGCCTATGGTGGCGAGGTGGGCGCCAAGGAGGCCGGCAAGGCGCGCGACGAAGGCAAGGAATACGTCGTGCAGGATGGCGACGTCATCCACTTCCGCTTCAACACCTGACCTGGGAGGCGGAGGCGCCGATGATGGAGGAACGGTATTTCTTCGAGGATTTCGCTGAGGGCCGCGTTTTCCCGCTCGCGACGAAACGGGTGACGGCCGAAGAGATCATCGAATTCGCAGCCGAGTTCGATCCTCAACCCATGCATCTCGACGAGGCGGCGGGCAAAGCCAGCATCCTCGGCGGTCTGTCGGCCTCCGGCTGGCATACGGCGAGCATGTTCATGCGCATGATGTTCGACGGCTGGCTGTCGCGCTCGTCGTCGGAAGGGTCGCCCGGCATCGAATTCATGCAATGGAAGAAGCCGGTACTGGCCGGCTACACACTTTCCGGCCGTTCCACGGTGCTCGAATCCCGCCCTCTCCGCTCCCGCCCCGGCATCGGCCTTGTGAAATTCCTGCACGAGGTGGAGAACCAGCACGGCGAGGTGGTGATGCGCGGCGAAAACCCGATCATGATGCGGCTCCGCGAGGCACAGGAGAACGCGGCGTGAGACTGATCGAACTCTCCCCGCCGGGCCGCAAGATCATCACCGGCACCCTCGCCTTCACCGCCGAGGATATCATCCGCTTTGCAAAGAAATTCGATCCGCAACCCTTCCACGTCGATGCGGAGGCGGCAAGGGATTACGTCTTCGGCGGTCTCTGTGCATCCGGGTGGCATACCTGCGCCGGCTGGATGAAGACCTACATCGCCTATTGGACGAAGGAAGCAGCGCGCCTCGAAAGCGAGGGGATCTCTCCGCCCAAACTCGGCCCCTCTGCCGGTTTCAAGAAGCTGCAGTGGCTAAAGCCCGTCTATGCCGGCGACAGCATCACCTATTCCATTTCCGTGACGGAAAGCCGCCCGCTCGCCTCGCGCCCCGGCACCTGGATCAACATGACTGTCAATGACGGCGTGAACCAGCATGGCGACGTCGTGATGCGGTATGAAGGCACTGTACTGGAATTCGACTAGGCGCTTATGCCGGCAGGCGCCTTCGCCTGCCCAATTCTCAATGGCCGGCGAATTCCACCAGCGTTCGGACCTCAACCCCAAGCGCTTCGAGTTTCTTGCGGCCGCCAAGATCCGGCAGGTCGATGACGAAACAAGCCGAGACGATCTCCGCGCCCAGCTGCCTGAGCAGCCTGACTGCGCCTTCTGCCGTACCGCCTGTGGCAATCAGATCGTCGGTCAGGATCACCTTCTCGCCGGGCTTCAGCGCATCGACATGCATCTCCATTTCGTCCGTGCCGTATTCGAGACTGTAGGCCATCCGCACGGTCTCATGCGGCAGCTTGCCCTTCTTGCGGATCGGCACGAAGCCCGCTGAGAGTTGATGCGCCAGCGCGCCGCCTAGGATGAAGCCGCGCGCCTCGATGCCGGCGATCTTGTCGACGCCCAGGCCGACATAGGGTTTCACAAGCTCATCGACTGCCTGGCGGAAAGCAACGGCATCCCCCAGCAGCGTGGTGATATCGCGGAAAATGATACCGGGTTTCGGATAATCCGGAATAGACCGGATGGAGAGAGCGAGATCGGTTTTGAAAGACATGGGAGCCCGGAAGGATTGGTGAGACCACGAGGAATGAGCCTATCAAGTCGCGCCCATTCACCCAACAAAAAAGGCGACCGAAGTCGCCTTCCTATTGGCTTCTGAAACCGAAGTTTCAGTGTTCCTTGTTGGCGTAGACCGACTTTTTCGTCAGGTAGATCAGGCCGGTGAAGATCACCAAGAAAACCATGACCATGAAACCGGTCCGCTTGCGCTCTTCGAGATGCGGCTCGGCTGCCCACATCAGGAAAGCGGAAACATCCTTGGCATACTGGTCGACCGTCTGCGGCGTCCCGTCGTCATAGCTCACCTGGTCGTCGCTGATAGGCGGAGCCATGGCGAGAGAGGCCGAGGCAACGAAATACGGGTTGTAATGCGTACCTTCCGGAACCTCGACACCTGCCGGCGGGTCCTGGTAGCCGGTGATCAGCGAGTAGATATAATCGGGCCCGCCTTCCTGGTACTGGGTGAAGATGTCGAAGATGAACTGCGGGAAGCCGCGGGTGATACCGCGCGCCTTTGCAAGCAGCGACATGTCCGGCGGAGCGGCACCGTTGTTGGACGCTGCTGCGGCCTGCTCGTTCGGATAGGGCGGCGGGAAATTGTCCGAAGGCAGCGCCTTGCGGGCGAACATCTCGCCATCGTCGTTCGGCCCGTCCTGCACCTCGTAATTTCCGGCGAAGGCCTTCACCTGCGCCTCCGAATAGCCGAGGTCCTCGAGCGTACGGAAGGAGACGAGCTTCATCGAATGGCAGGCGGAACAGACCTCGGTGTAGACCTTCAGGCCCCGCTGAAGCTGGCCCTTGTCGTAGTGGCCGAACGGGCCTGCAAAGCTCCAGTCGACATGCTTCGGATGATTGATCGGATAATGCGGCGTACCGCCTTCCGCATGCTCCGCACCGGCTTCGCCACCGCTTTCCTGCGCCACTGCCGAAGCGACGCCGAGACCTGCCATGAAGGCCAGCGACACGAGGCTTGCAACAAGCTTTTTCATTTTTTTAATCCCTCTCGGTCGCGAGCTGTCAGACGCTAGCTGTGGCTGTGGCAGCGGCGGACTTGCCGTTCTTTTCCAACACGGCTTCCGTGATGGAGTTCGGAATCCGTCGCGGGGTCTCGAACAGGCCGAGCAGCGGCATGATCACAAGGAAGAAGCCGAAGTAGTAGAGCGTGCCGAGCTGCGACATGACGACGAAGATGCCCTCGGCGGGTTGAGCGCCGAGCCAGCCGAGCATGATGCAGTCGGCGACGAACAGCCAGAAGAACAGCTTGTACCATGGGCGGTAGACGGCAGAGCGAACCTTCGAGGTGTCGAGCCAGGGCAGGAAGAACAGGACGATGATCGAACCGAACATCACCAGAACACCGCCGAGCTTCGAGTCGATCGGGCCGACATTGAAGGTGATGGCGCGCAACATCGCGTAGAACGGCAGGTAGTACCATTCCGGGACGATATGAGCAGGCGTCTTCAGCGGATTGGCCGGGATATAGTTGTCCGGGTGGCCGAGATAGTTCGGCATGTAGAAGATGAACCAGGCATAGACGATCAGGAATACCGATACGCCGAGCGCGTCCTTCAGCGTCGCATAGGGCGTGAAGGCGACGGTATCCGTCTTGGATTTCACCTCGACGCCGGTCGGGTTGGTCTGGCCGGTGACATGCAGGGCCCATACGTGCAGGACGACGACGCCGGCGATCATGAAGGGCAAGAGATAGTGCAGCGAGAAGAAGCGGTTGAGCGTCGGCTGGTCGACGGCGAAGCCGCCGAGCAGGAATGTCTGAATCCACTCGCCCACCAGCGGAAAGGCCGAGAAGAAGCCGGTGATGACGGTGGCGCCCCAGAAGGACATCTGACCCCAGGGAAGCACATAGCCCATGAAGCCGGTCGCCATCATCAGGAGGTAGATCACCACGCCGAGGATCCAGAGGATTTCGCGCGGCGCCTTGTAGGAGCCGTAATAGAGGCCGCGGGCAATATGGAGGTAGACGGCGATAAAGAAGAACGACGCGCCGTTCGCGTGCATGTAGCGCAGCAGCCAGCCGTGATTCACGTCGCGCATGATCTTTTCGACGGAGTCGAAGGCGACGCCGGTCGACGCGGCGTAATGCATGGCAAGCACCACGCCGGTGAGGATCTGCACCACGAGCATGACCGACAGCATGGCGCCGAAGGTGTAGGCGTAATTCAGGTTCCGGGGAACGGGATAGGAGACAAAGCTATCATGGACCATGCGCGGCAGCGGAAGCCGCGAATCGATCCACTTCTCGATGCCGGTCGATGGCTGGTATGTGGAATGACCGCTCATAGGTATGAATCCCCTCACCCGATCGTAATCACTGTGTCGGACGTAAATGTGAAAGTCGGAATGGCGAGGTTCTGTGGCGCCGGGCCCTTACGGATACGGCCGGCCGTATCGTAATGCGAGCCATGGCAAGGACAGAACCATCCGCCGAAATCGCCGGCCTGGCCGAGCGGCACGCAGCCGAGATGCGTGCAGGAACCGATCATGACGATCCAGTTCTCCTTGCCCTCGCCGGCCGACCGGTCGATGTCTTTCGCTTCGGCATCAGCCGGAAGGTTGGCATTGCGGGCGACCGGGTCCTTGAGGTCGGAGAGCGGAACCGCATTCGCCTCTTCCACTTCCTGCTGCGTCCGGTTGCGAATGAAGACCGGCTTGCCCCGCCACTTGACGGTCAGCGACATGCCGGGCTCCAGAGCTCCGACATTCACTTCGATCGAGGCGAGCGCCAGCGTGGAAGCGTCCGGCCGCATCTGATCGATGAACGGCCAGGCAACCGAAACCGCACCGACGACGCCGGCCATGCCAGTCGTCAGGTAAAGGAAATCACGGCGAGTGGGCTCGCCCAGTGTTTCGCTATGTGTGTCGTGCTCGCTCACGGCTCAATCTTCCTTCTCACGCAATTCGCGAAATCGCATAGCCCTGGCCGGCGAATCTCATCTGAACACAATTCCAACACAGATTCCCCGGCAATCCGGCGCCTTCTATGCTTGATCGCAAAATATGTCCAGCCTTGGCAAGGGCCTGAGGCCAGTTTATCGCAGGAAAACCTGGGGCTTTCCAATCCGCAAGAAACGTGGCTGTGGAGAGCCTCGCAAGCGAGACGAAAATCCGGCACTTGGCCCCGCGAAGGCAGGTGGCAACATAAAAAACGCGGAAATCCAGCGTCCAGCGTTAACCGCATCGCGGGATGCCGCATTGCAACAAACCAGGCCTCGTGATAGGCCGGGCGCACGACAAGAGGCGGCCGTTCCGGACAGACCTGAATGAGACAAGCAATATCGGTTGCCATCTGCGTCATCGTGTCGCTTGTGCTTGCCGCGATCGGCACCCGTTACATCCATCCCCATTGGATTCTGGCCACGCTTTACAGCCTGCAGCTGCACGCGGCGGCAATGTGTGTCCTCGCGATGCTTATTGCCCTTGTCGTGAAACGGCACTTCCTCGTCTGGCTGCTTTTTGCTGCAGCATTGCTCTTCACGGGCCATGCCGTGCTGATCAGTCGCGAGTTCGCAGAGCCGATGACCGCGTCCGACGCCGCTGCGCCGACCTTCCGGCTAATGTCCTTCAACATCCTCAACGACAATTATGAAAATACGGAAAATATCACCCGCACGATCCTGTCGTCGGGTGCTGATCTGGTGAATATCATGGAGGCGGCGCCGCTGCGCGTTCATATGAATGAACTGGCGCAAACCTATCCCTACCGGATCGGATGCGGCATCCTCATCCAGGATTGCGACCAGCTGATGCTGTCCAAGGTGCCGATTGAGTCGCCTCAGGTGCGGACGCTCAGCGATATCTTCCCGGAACGTTTCATCCTGGCGAAGGTCACCGTCGCGGGCCGGACGATCAATTTTGTCGGCATCCATACGACCAAGCCCTATTTCGACAATTTCCACTCGCTCGAACTGAACCGGGCCGCCCTGGCAATTGCCGAAACGACCGGTCCCCTGCTTCTTTCGGGTGATTTCAATGCATCGAGCCTGGCGCCGAACATGCGCCGTTTTCTGCGCATCACGAAACTCAAGACCGGGGGATGGGAACCGCCCACCTGGCCGATCAGAGCCGGCAGGCTCGGCGTGCCGATCGACCACGTCTATGTTCGGGCGCCGTTGAAGATAAAGTCGGTGACACAGATTCCCGATGCACATGGCTCGAACCATTACGGGCTCATAGCCGAAATCGCCATCACCGGCGCCGGCAGCGGGGATTAGACCTATTGCGCCGCGTCGGCGGCAAGGAAACCGCCGGACTGCCTCGCCCAGAGCTCGGCATAGAGCCCGCCTCGCGCAATCAGTTCGTCATGGCTGCCTTCCTCGATGATCCGGCCTTCGTCCATGACGATGAGTCGGTCGAGGGCGGCGATGGTGGAGAGCCTGTGGGCGATCGCCATGACGGTCTTGCCCTGCATCAACCGTTCGAGATTGGACTGGATCGCAGCTTCCACTTCGGAATCGAGCGCCGAGGTCGCCTCGTCCAGCACCAGGATGGGCGCATCCTTGAGCATGACGCGGGCGATTGCGATGCGCTGACGCTGGCCGCCCGACAACTTGACACCCCGCTCGCCCACATGTGCATCGAAACCCTTGCGGCCACGCTGATCTTCAAGCGCAGCGATGAATTTATCGGCTTCTGCCTTGCTTGCGGCGTCGAGCAATTGCGCTTCCGTCGCATCCGGTCGACCGAACAGGATATTGTCGCGGATTGAGCGATGCAGCAGCGATGTATCCTGCGTCACCATGCCGATCCGGGCGCGCAGGGATTCCTGTGTGACCTCTGAAATATCCTGACCGTCGATCAGGATGCGCCCGCCTTCAAGGTCGTAGAAGCGCAACAGCAGGTTGACGAGCGTCGACTTGCCAGCCCCCGAGCGCCCGATGATGCCGATTTTCTCGCCCGGCCGGATGGTGAGGGAGAGATTGTCGATCACGCCCCCCTTCCTGCCATAGTGGAAGCTGACGTTTTCGAAACGGATCTCCGGCCGCTTGACGACAAGTTCGGCCGCGTTCGGCGCATCCACAAGCCCGATCGGCTGCGAAATAAGCTCGGTGGCGTTTTGCACCGTTCCGAAATTGCGCATGATGCCGTTGAATTGCGTCATGAGTCTTCCGAGCAGGAAGTTGAGACGCAGCACTAGCGCCAAAGTGAAGGCCACGGCGCCCGCGCTGATTTTGCCTGAAAGCCACAGGTGAATGCAGAGCGCGGCCATGCTGGTAATCATCACGCCGGACAGAAGCGCCATCGAGGCCCGCACTCCGGTGATGAAGCGCGTGAACATGATCAGCGTGCGCTGATAGATATCGAAGCCCTCGCGCATATAGCGGTCATTGGCTTCGTCGCGACCGAAGAGACGCAGCGTCTGGATATTGCTATAGGCGTCGACCATGCGCCCATTCAGCATCGAGGCCGCTTCGGCCGTTTCGCGGGAATGATAACGGATGCGCGGAACGAAATAGCGGGCGAGCAGCGAAAAGATGAACACCCAGAGGCAAACGACCACGGCCAGCCGCCAGTCCAGGCCGCCGACGAGCAACAGCATGGAAACCGAATAGATGCAGACGAACCAGACGCTTTCCATCAGCGACGTCACCAGATCGCCGACGGCCTGACCGCCGGACCAGACCTTGGTGACGATCCGCCCGGAAAAATCGTTCTGGAAGAACGTCAGCGATTGCCGTGCGACATGCAGATAGGACTGCCAACGCACGAGGTTGTAAAACCCGGGCGTTATGATCTGCTGATCCGTCAACGCCGTCAGAAGCGTGACCAGGAAACGGACGACGCCGATCAGCACAAGCATGCCGAACAGCTCGGCTCCGTGCTGTGCAAGCAATCCATGCCATCCGTCGCCGGGCTTCACTGTCGCAAGAATATCGACGAGACGGCCCACGAACCAGAACAACGCAGCCTCGATCGCAGCGGTAAGACCGCCCAGAACGAGCATGACCAGGAATGGAGCCTTGGCCTGCGAGATGTAGAACCAGATGAAGGCGAATACGTCCTCAGGCGGCTTGAGATCGTCCCGCCTGTCAAATGGTTTGATCCAGTTCTCGAACGTGCGGAACAGCCAGCTTGTCATAGCTCGGATATAGGCGGTTTCCCGCAACCGGCAAAGCAAAAGCAGCCGATGACCGGCTTACATTTTTTTAATGTCGGCTGCCCCTTTGAGATGAACAATCGAAACGGCGGCGGATTACTCCGCCGCCTCTTCTTCCGGCACCTCATGGCCGATGAACCCACCCGACTGGCGATTCCAGAGGTCGGCATAGATGCCGCCGGACGCGACCAGCTCCTGATGCGTGCCGGTCTCGATGATCCGGCCCCGATCAAGCACGATAAGCCGGTCCATCTCGGTGAGCGTCGACAGCCGGTGGGCGATCGCGATCACCGTCTTGCCCTGCATCAGGGCGAAGAGGTTTTCCTGGATCGCCGCTTCCACTTCGCTGTCGAGCGCCGAAGTCGCCTCGTCGAGCACCAGGATCGGCGCGTCCTTCAGGAAGACGCGGGCAATCGCGATGCGCTGCCGCTGGCCGCCAGAGAGCTTCACACCGCGTTCGCCGACATGCGCGTCGAGACCCTTGCGTCCCTGCATGTCCACGAGCCCTTCGATGAAGTCCCAGGCGTTCGCCCGCTTTGCCGCCTCGATCACCTCCGCATCGCTCGCCTCCGGCTTGCCATAGGCAATGTTGTCGCGGATCGACCGGTGCAGGAGCGAAGTATCCTGCGTGACCACCCCGATCAGCGCGCGCAGGCTGTCCTGCGTCACTGTCGAAATATCCCGGCCGTCGATGGTGATGCGGCCGCCCTCCAGATCGTAGAAACGCAGGAGAAGGTTCATCAGTGTCGTCTTTC
This sequence comes from Neorhizobium phenanthreniclasticum, assembly GCF_040066075.1. NCBI lineage: Bacteria > Pseudomonadati > Pseudomonadota > Alphaproteobacteria > Hyphomicrobiales > Rhizobiaceae > Neorhizobium > Neorhizobium phenanthreniclasticum. The sequence goes on along the minus strand of NZ_JBEAAL010000005.1, from coordinate 103,689 downwards.
CGGCACCGGAGCGCCCGACAAGACCGACCTTCTGACCAGCCGGGATGTCGAGACTGAGGTCGTCGATAACGCCCTTCGTCTTGCCGTAGTGGAAGCGGATGTTCTCGTAGCGGATATGCCCCTTCTTCGCGGCGAGCCCAGCAGCATCCGGCCGATCCACCACATCATGCGGCTTGGTCATCATCGCCATGCCGTCATAGACCGTGCCGATATTCTCGAACAAGGCCGAGACTTCCCACATGATCCACTGCGACATACCGTTGATGCGCATCGTGAGGCCGATGGCGATCGCGATGGCGCCGGTCGAAATCGCACTCGCCAACCAGAACCAGATGGACATGCCCGCGACAACAAAGAGCGCCACGCAGTTGATGAGGTAGACCAGCACCTGGAAATTGGTGACCTTGCGCATCTGCCGGTGCACCGTCTCCAGAAAGCTGTTCATCGCATCCTTGGCGTAGCCCTCCTCGCGACCGGCATGGGAAAACAGCTTGACCGTGGCGATATTGGTGTAGCTGTCGACCACGCGGCCGGTCATGAGCGAGCGGGCATCCGCCTGCTCGGCCGAAATCGTCCTCAGCCGCGGCACGTAATAGGCCACGATCGCGGCATAGAGGATCATCCAGACGACCAGCGGGATGACGAGCCGCCAGTCGGCATTGGCAACGACCACGATCATTGAGATGAAGTAGACCGCGACGTACACAAAGACGTCGAGCACCTTCATCACCGTCTCGCGAATGGCGAGCGACGTCTGCATCACCTTGGTGGAGACGCGGCCTGCAAACTCGTTGGCGAAGAACGTCATCGAATGCCGCAGCAGGAAGCGATGCATCTGCCAGCGGGCGATCATCGGAAAATTGCCCATCAGGATCTGGTGCATGATGAGCGCGTTGAGACTCGCCACGACCGGCAGACCGATCAGCACGACGAGCCCCATCATCAGCAGCCGCGGCCATTCGGTCGCGAGGAAGGTCTCGCGATCGGCAGTTGACAGCCAGTCGACGATATCGCCGAGGAACTGGAAGAGCGCCACTTCCCCGACGGCAATCAACGTCGTGAGGATGGACATCAGGACCAGCCACGGCCAGACCGGCTTTGTGTAATGCCAGAGAAAGGCGACAAGGCCGGAGGGCGGCAGCGCGGGCGTTTCGTCCGGATAGGGATTGATACGCCGTTCGAACCACGAGAACATGGAAATAGCTCCGTAAATCGGATGACCGGCCTGCCCTGCGCGCACAATGCGAACCTTGGGCCGGACGGCGAAAATTCAAGACAGCATGGCCGCGTGTCGGCCACGTAATGGATCAGAAAGGGAAGAGTTTGCGTGAAACCGCGAAACGCCTAAGCCAGATGCGAAATGTTCTGGCAGCGGAGGCGCGAGAGCACGGTCATATCCATGTAGGCCTCCTGGGATTGGCGTTAAGATGCGCGGTCTTTCTAACCGTTTGCGAGCGAATTGAAAAGGCCAAATCGACGCGAAAACATGCTTGAGGCTTTCCTGTTGCCCGATCGTCACAGCCATGGCGCGTATCGAAAAAGCTTGAGGCAGCCCTCGTCTTTCCCGTAAAGACCGGCCATGAACGACACTTCCAACGCTATACCTCCCAGGCTTCGGATCGCCCTCTACCAGCCCGACATCCCCGGCAATACGGGTACGATCCTCAGGCTTGCCGCCTGCTTGGGCCTCAGCGTCGATATCATCGAGCCAGCCGGCTTCGATATTTCCGACCGCAACCTGAAGCGCTCCGGCATGGACTATCTGGCAAGCGTCGCCCTCACCCGCCACGTCAACTGGCAGCGCTTCGATGAATGGCGCCGCGAAGACGGCCGCCGTCTTGTGCTTGCTTCCAGGAAAGCCGCCCTGCCCTATACGCGCTTCGAATTCCGCCCGGACGACATCCTGCTCTTCGGCCGCGAAAGCGCCGGCGTGCCGGACCACGTACACGAAACGGCCGATGCCCGGATCCTGATCCCGATGATGGCAGGACAGCGCTCCATCAACGTCGCCATGTCCGCGGCAATGATTGCCGGTGAGGCGCTCAAGCAAACGTGCTGGAACTAAAACGGCCGATTTCCGGTAAGAAACTGTCGCGAGCGGCCCTGTGCACGGGCGTGCAAGCGACTTATATTCATTAGCCGGCAATTGAAAATCGCCACCCGTTCGCCTTTGAATGAGGAGCATTCGCGTGGAGTCCACCATCGTCATCATCAATCTCCTGGGTGCAGTCGCCTTGCTGCTCTTCGGTCTTGCACAGGTGAAGGATGGCGTGACGCGGGCTTTCGGCGCCCGGCTGAGGAGCAGTCTCGCCACCGGCACCCGCAGCGGTTTGCGCTCCTTCGTCTCGGGTCTTGCGGCCACGATTGCCCTGCAAAGTTCCACTGCCACCGCACTCACCGTCGCTTCTTTCGCCGAGCGCGACCTGATCCGCCCGCGCATGGCGCAAATCGTGCTGCTCGGTGCCAATATCGGAACAGCAATTACCGCCTGGCTGGTCGCGACAGGCATTGAATGGCTGTCGCCGCTGATCATCCTCATCGGCCTCGTCCTCCGTCGCGGCAACTCCGGCACGCGGCAGGGCGCCGGTACGGCGCTCATCGGTGTCGGCCTCATGCTGCTGTCGCTGCATCTGCTTGGGCTTGCGACCGAGCCCATGCGCCAGTCGCCGGCGCTTGCCGCTTTCATCGGCCTCCTCGACAATGCCTGGCCCGTCGCACTCATCGTCTCCGCAGCTCTTGCCTTTGTCTCCTCGTCCAGCCTCGCAACGATCGTGTTGATCCTGTCGCTCGCCTCGACGGCAATCCTCTCGACCGGTCTCGTCATCGTACTGGTTCTCGGCGCCAATCTCGGCGGCGCCGTCCCGCCGGTCATTGCCACGCTTTCCGGTCCCGCAGCAGCAAGGCGCATCACGCTCGGGAACCTGATCATTCGGGCCATCGGCTGTGCGATCGCTCTGCCGCTTGCCGGCTTTGGCGCCGACATCCTGCAATCCTTGCCGCTTTCGCCGCAAAAACTGCCGGTCGACGCCCACCTCGCCTTCAATATCCTGCTGGCGCTGATCGCTTGGCCTTTCTCAGGCCTGCTGTCGGACATGACCACACGTCTCGTCCCGGCCGATCCGGAGGTCGAAGACGGCCCACGCTTCCTCGATCCGCAGGCACTCGAAAATCCCGTCATGGCGCTCGCCAATGCCACGCGCGAAGTGCTCGGCGTCGGCGACGTGATCGAACGCATGCTGATCCGGGCGGAAAACGCCTTCAAGCACAACGACCTTGCCCCGCTTGCCGAGATTGCTGTCCTGGAGAAGCGCGTCGATCGCCTCCAGCAGGAGGTGAAGATCTACCTCTCGAAGCTCGGTCGCCAGGGCCTCGACGATGAGAGTGCGCGCCGGTCCATCGCCATTATCGACTATGCCATCAATCTCGAACATATCGGCGACATCATCGAGAAGGGAGTGTGCGAGCAGGTGAGCAAGAAGGTCACGAGCGGCCTGAAATTTTCCGACGACGGGTACCAGGAGCTGGAGAGCCTGTTCAACCTGACGATCGACAACCTGCGCACCGCCCAGACCATCATCGTGACGGGCGACTTCAATCTCGCCCGCCAGCTCATGGAGATCAAGGTGGACGTCCGCCGGCTGGAGAAGCGCTCCTCCGAGCGGCATCTGGAGCGTCTGCGGGACGGGAAGATGGAAAGTCTCCAGACCAGTTCCTTGCATCTCGACATGCTGCGCGACCTGAAGCGCATCAACGCCCATATCGTCTCGGTCGCCCACCCGATCCTCGATGACAGCGGCGTGCTGATCGAAAGCCGGCTGCGCTACGCCGAGCCACACAATTGAGGTTTTAGAAGTCATGAGCGGCCTCCTTCGGCTCTCAGTGGGATCCGCGGCGTAAGCCTCGCCGCCAAGGAAGCGAAAGCAGCAACCAGCATCGCGACGCCCGCCAAAGCATAGGTGGCTGCAAAGCCGTTCAAGCCGATGGCCGGCTGGGAAAGGATCGGCGACAGGAATTGGCCGCTGAAAATGCTTGCGACGAGCAGGCCCGATATCCGGCCTCTCAGGTGCGGCGGCGCGATCATCATCGCGGCGCCGGCAAAATTCGGCATGATCGTGCCCATGCCGATCCCCGAGACCGCCATCGCGAACAGGATGCCGTTATAACCTTCCGCAAAGGACAGCAGGACGAAGGCGGACCCCATCGATCCGAAAGCGAGCGCGAAAACGCCCATCACGCCGAAAGCCTGCCGGAACCGGGCAAAGACCAGCGAAGCGACGATGCCGACCAGTTGCCCGAGGCCGATCGCCATGCCGGCAAGACTGGGAGCTTCGAGCCCCATCGATTTCAGATAGAAGGGAAGCTGTGTCGGGATCATGTAAAAGCAGAGCATGTTGAAGATCGCCCCGGCAAGCAGGATCGCAAGCAGCATGACCCGACGCGGTCCGAGCCCATCCCGCGGCATCGCCGCCTGTCCCGCGACCGTGCGCACTGGTTCACGGATGAAGAGGAGTGCTGCCGGCAGGAGCAGGAAGGCCAGCGCATAGATCAGGAATGGCGCCCGCCAATGAAGCTCGGCGAGAAATCCGCCCCCGGTCAGGAAGATCGTGCCGCCGATGCCGACAAAGGCCTGCTGCAGGCCCATGTAGCGGTCTCGGGCGGGGCCCGCGAAGTAATCACCGACCAGCGCCGTGCCCGTCGTCATGATCCCTCCGACCGCGATGCCGAGGATTGCCCGGCCGATCAGCAGGCCTGTCAGGCTGTCGGCGACAAGCCCGGAGCAGCCGGCAAGCGCAAAGAACACAAGGCCAGCGACCAACATCGGCTTGCGGCCGTGACGGTCGATAACAAGACCTGCGATCGGCGAGAAGACGGCGATGAACAGTGCCGGCAGGGTCAGCACCAGCCGGCTGAGCAGTTCGACATTCGGCATGTCGGAAAAGCGTGCGGCAATGCCCGGCAACGAGGCGGAGATCGTCGCGCCCGACATGATCGTCAGCGTGCTGACCGAAAGCAGGGTCGCGTTACGGCCGAATTCTGACGCAGGCCGCACTGCCAAGGACGCATTCTTACGGGCGGGCATCACGCGACCTCCTCCAGAACCACCGTTTCCCGGCCGGCCTTGAGTGTCACCGCCCACCAGGAAAGCTGCTTTGCCAGGCGTTCAAGCTGACGGATCGTCCGCTCGGGATCGCGGACGTCGCCGTTTTCGTCAAAACGCTCGACGGCATGCGGGAAACTGAGGGTCTCGCGGATGGTAGCGGCACCGAGCTCGGCAAAGACCTGCCGCAACTGCTCGATCGCTCGCAGCCCGCCGGAAATGCCGCCGTAAGAGACGAAGGCGACCGGCTTTCCCCACCACGGCCGATAGAAGCTGTCGATCAGCTCCTTCAGCGCGGCTGTATAACCGTGGTTGTATTCCGGCGTCACGATGAGGAAGGCATCGGCACGGGCAAGATCGCGCGCGATCCGGCTTTCTGCTTCCGCCCTCACGATACGGGATTCCGCAATCAGATCGGCCGGATCGACAAGGACGATATCGGCGGCAACCATGTCCGGCAGACGGGCGAGAATCCAGTCGACGACCATATCGCAGAAACGGCCTTCGCGGGCGCTGCCATAGATCAGTGCCAGGGTGAATTTTGTCTTCATCAGACAATGCTCCCGGGTTTCGGTTCGAGGGAGCATCTGCTATAAAACCTCAAGTAATATTGAGGTCAATAGCGGTGATGAAGAAAAATCCGGACGGACGCATTCCCCTTGAGCTGACGGTCGGTGAAGTCGCCGAACGCAGTGGCGTGGCAGTCTCGACCTTGCATTTCTACGAGACCAAGGGGCTAATCAAAAGCTGGCGCAACCGCGGCAACCAGCGGCGTTATCCCCGCGTGGTGCTGCGCCGGGTCGCCGTCATCAAGGTGGCGCAGAGAACGGGTATTCCGCTTGCCGATATTGCCGCGGCCTTGTCCGTCCTGCCACACGACCGGCCGCTGACCGCGAAGGACTGGCAGCGCCTTTCGGAAACCTGGAAGCAGCAGCTCGACGCCCGGATCGCCAGCCTCACCGCGCTGCGCGACCAACTGACCGGCTGCATCGGCTGCGGCTGCCTGTCGATGCAGGACTGCCCGCTCAGGAATCCCCATGATGAGCTCGGCGAGAAAGGGGCAGGTCCGGTCCTGCTCGAGCCGTAAATGGAGCTCGAGAACCTTTTGTCGCAGCCTGAAATTGCGGTTGGCACTGCAGCATGTTTATGAGAAGCTCTACTTTGAATGCATATCACGAACGAACGGCAACCGGGCGAGGCCACCATGTTCCCTACCGCATTCACCCACAACCTGACGCAGTTTGCGCGAACTTTAAGCTTTCCCGAGCGTCTGCAGAAGACGCCGCTTCGCAATTTGTCGCTGGAGACGCTGCGGCAGCGAAACACGACGCTCGACTCCCTCTTCTATGACGTCAAGACCGTGACGCCGGAGGAAGCTTTCTACATCAGCGACTCGCTTGCGGCCGAGGGGGCGATCCTGATCGTCCCGCCGTCGGGCGGCGCGCCCCTGAAACTCTATGACACGCTCGACGAATTCATCCTCGACGGCGGGCTGGAAATCGACATCCTCGCCGTCGCGGGCGTCGGCAGTTCCGCCCTCGGTTCGGCTGCCTTTGCCCGCAATATTGCAGATGCCGCGGGCCGGTCTGCAGCCGTCGTCGTGTCAGGCTACGGTTTAGCCGATGTGGTGACGGAAGCGCTCGGCGGCCATTTCCTGTTTGGTTACTTGAACAACATCCGCCATTCATTTGAAATACTGGACGAATTCTCAGGAAGGCCTAAATTCGGGGCCGCGCCGTATCTCAGCGGTGAGCGACTGACCGGCAGTAGTCTCGACACGCAAACGGTCAGAGCCATGCTGGGCGATCCCCGTCTCTCCTTCCGCCTGCTGACCGGCCATTCGAAGGGCAACCTGGTGCTTTCCGAAGCGCTGTACGATCTTCAGAAAACCGATCGGCCGGCGGCGGAAAAGCTCGCGCGCCAGGCAAGGATCGTCACCTTCAGCGCCCGGATCGCCATGCCGCCGCTGTTTTCCGACGTTATCGACGTGATGGGCGAATGGGACTGGTTCGGCGAGATCAATTCCCGTGCTTTCATCTCGAATGACGAAGTGATCCCGCAAGCCTGGCATCACACCAATACGGATCTGCCGAACCATCTGCCGGTCACGGCTGTCCTTCGAGAGATTTTGGCTCGAATGGCGGCGGCGGACAGGAAGAAAACCGCAGACCCCGCTCAGCCGGAACAAGCGGTGTCGATCGAAGAACGGGCCGGCGCGGTCCAGCCGCCCGGTGCCCAAGAAACGCCGGAAGAGCCCCCGCCGGCAACTCCGGCCATGAATTCAACAGCGCGGCGTCCGGTTTCAACGCCGCACCGGACATCGCAGCAGAACCGGCGGACCCGTTCCAAGCCGAGCTGAGAACTGGTTTAGTCATATCTGTCAGGGAAATATCACGAGCAATCGGCACGCGCTGGTGCCCGATTTCCAGGTGGTGATATCAATCCGCGCTCGGCAGACGCCGCATGGTGAATTCAATGCGGTCGCCATCGACCTGGCGCCAGCTTTCCACCTCGGTCCAATAGGCAGCTTTCGGAAATGCATCGAACCACTCACGTGCCTTTTGGCGCGCTTCCTCCCGCGACAGCAGGAAGGTTTCCCGCACGAACATCCCCGAACGCTCGCCGGCCTTCTCCTTCCGGTGTCGTTCGATCCTGCGTTTCAGCCCGTCGAGCGGCGGGGGTGTGAATTTCGCCATAAAAGCCTCTGATCCGCACCTATCCAGAGAGTTAGGATAGTGTTTAAGAACATGCTTTGCGAGTCTGATTTTCCATCCGCGATAAGCAATGGAATGGTTTGCGAAAGCCATAACTGCTAATGCCTGACGAAGGAAAAGCGCGAATCGCCAAGGGGATGGCGAAAGGAATCGACGACATGGAACGGCCGGTACTTCCCAAGGGGTTGCCTGAAGACATCGAGGAGAAGAAGGCGACAGCCAAAGCTTGGTTCGAGAGCCTGCGCGACACGATCTGCGCATCCTTTGAAACGCTGGAGGATGAACTAGCCGGTCCCCTTTCGGACATGGAGCCCGGCCGCTTCACGAAAAAGGACTGGCTGCGCGAAGGCGGTGCTGGTGGCGGCGGCCGGATGTCGATGATGGAAGGCCGCGTCTTCGAAAAGGTCGGCGTCCATACATCCACCGTCCATGGCGAATTCTCGCCCGACTTCCGCACCCAGATCCCCGGCGCGGAAGAGGACCCGAGTTTCTGGGCTTCCGGCATCTCGCTGATCGCCCATCCGGTCAATCCCAATGTTCCTGCCGTGCATATGAATACCCGCATGGTGGTGACGTCCAGCCAGTGGTTCGGCGGCGGCGCGGACCTGACGCCGGTGCTCGACCGTCGCCGCACTCAGACGGATCCGGACAGCACTCTCTTCCATCGGGTGATGGAAATCACCTGCAGCCGCCATGCGGATGTCGCCGATTACGGCCGCTACAAGGCGTGGTGCGACGACTATTTCTTCCTGAAGCACCGCAACGAACCGCGCGGCATCGGCGGCATCTTCTTCGACTGGCTTCATTCGGAAGAGGAAAAAGGCGGTTGGAACGCGGATTTCGCTTTCGTGCAGGATGTCGGCCGGGCCTTCAATCTCGTCTATCCAAGGATCGTGCGCTCCAATTTCAACCAGCCCTGGACCGAAGAGGACCGTGACGAACAACTCATTCGCCGCGGCCGCTATGTGGAATTCAACCTTCTTTATGACCGCGGCACAATCTTCGGATTGAAGACCGGCGGCAACGTGGAGTCTATCCTCTCTTCGCTGCCTCCGGTTGTGAGGTGGCCGTAGACATCCCGGATCGGGAGATCACAGGGGATCAACTTTCGGATATTCAAGCCGTCCCAACATCTCACAATTGATAAATGCGATATCCGAATTGGTTCGGCAGTGTTACCTTCTTTCCGGTTGCACGGAGGAGGATCGCCATGACCACGCCGAACAGCATGCCAATTCCAGACGTGTCCATCGCCAAGGATATGTCCCGTCCCCTCGATACCCCTGAAATGATCGACCGGCTCGCCACCGAAATGCGAGTGAAAAGCGGTGGTGAACTGCCTCAATCCTTCTGTATCGAGCAGGTGAAACGCCAGCTTTCGGGCAAGCCCGCCAAAGCTTCGGCCGCCAATGACGAGCCGGCTCAGACGAAGCCACCGGAACAGCCCTCCGTCTTTCACGCCTGGGCGCTCTCCGAATAGAAGGAGGGAACGGTCGGTCCCCTTGGGGAGTTATGGAGACAGAGGCGGGAGGAAAAGAGGAATTCCTGCCGTCTCCAGGCCCAACGACAGCAGGAGAAAATACGATGCGACTGTTCGAATGCGGCACGCTTGTGCCCGGTTGCCAGTGGCATACCCGCGCCGACGAGGACGCCGAAGTGGTCCGCCGCGCTGTGGAGCACATGCGCATGGCTCATGGCGAGGAGATTATCCGCGAAAACATGGTCGAGAACATCAAGGCGCGCATTCGCGATGAAGGCGGCGCCGCCGCGGCCTGACGATCCGAAGCACTGCTTAAAGTGAATTGCGGATCATTTCGTCGAGCCGGGCGGCAAGCGCCGCCCGGTCGGGTGTGAAATTGCGTTCCACCCAGAAATCTTCCAGGTTCTTCAGGAATTCCCCGACCCGTTTGCCCGGCGGTACTCCGGTCGCGACGATATCGGAACCGCTCAAGGGAAAGGCTGGCTTTTCGTATTTCTCGGCCCGTTTCAGGAGGGTCGAAAGCCGCGCCGATCGGCGCATTGCCGCCGGGTCGCCGCTCTTCGCCCCTGCCCGCTCGACCGAAAGACCCAGCTTCAGCCGCATGATCACGCCTTCCGCGCCATGGCGGTAAAGCAGCCGGTCGAACGCCACATCGGCTATCTCGTCCGGCGGCATGGGCGTGCTGGCCCAGTTCGTCAAGCGCGCGCCCTCCGCATTCGACATCCTGAGCCGCTTTGCCATGGCCTCCAGCCGCTCGGCATCGGGCGGCACGATCGCCGCAAGCCTGAGCATCGGGTCAGGCGCCCAGCCGAGCGCCTGCTCGACCGAAACGAGACCGTGAATATTGTCGATGCCCCATTTCTCCGTCTCGGGAAGGATTTCGGTGAGTACGCCGACCTGCCGCATCCACAGAAGCGCCCGGGAAGGATCGGCGGCCGAAAGCAGTTTCTTCGTCTCCGACCAGATGCGTTCGGCCGACAGCGTCGAGAGCTTGTCCTTGGCACGCGCGCAGGCACGTAAGCCATCCGCATCCGGCCGGCCGGAACCGTAATGGGCGAAAAATCGGAAGAAGCGCAGAATGCGAAGGTAATCCTCCGCGATCCGCTGACCCGCATCACCGATGAACCTTATCGTCCGCGTCTCGATGTCCGGCAGGCCACCGACGAGGTCAATCACCGTACCGTCCGCGGTCGCGTAAAGTGCATTGATCGTCAGGTCCCGGCGCTCGGCGTCCTCCTGCCAGCCGGTGCCGAAGGCGACCTTGGCATGCCGGCCATCGGTCTCCACGTCCCGGCGCAGCGTCGTCACCTCGAAGGCGTGGTGGTCGATCACCAGCGTCACCGTGCCGTGCTCGATGCCGGTCGGCACCGTTTTGATACCGGCTTTTTTTGCGCGCTCTACAACGTTTTCCGGCAGAAGCGTGGTCGCGATGTCGATATCGGCGACCGGCAGGCCCATCAACGCGTTGCGCACCGCGCCGCCTGCAACGCGGGCCTCGCCATCGGCGTTAAGCATCGCGAGAACGCGCTGCAGAGCCTGATCGTGGAACCAGGCCTCGCCCGCGACGGAGGTCATGCCCAGGGTCATGCATACAGCCTTTCATATAGCGTGCGCAGAATGCCGGCGGTAATACCCCAGATGTTCCGCTCCTCATAGGGCATGAGATAGAAATGCCGTTCCGTACCGTTCCATTCGCGGCTGCCACGCTGATGGTTCGCCTCGTTCATCAGGAAGGAAAGCGGCACTTCGAAAACGTCGTCCACCTCGGCCGGATTGGGCTTCAGCTCGAAGCCGCGCCTCACCACCGAGAGCACCGGCGTGATACGAAAGCCGGTCGCCGCATAATAGGTAGGGAGCCTCGACAGCGGTTCGACGAAGGACCGATCGAGGCCGATCTCCTCCTCCGCCTCACGCAAAGCTGCCTGTTCCGGAGAAATGTCCTCCGGATCGATGGCTCCGCCGGGAAAGGCAATCTGGCCGGAATGTTTCCTGAGGTTCGATGTCCGCTGCGTGAGGATCACGTGAGCCTCATCGCCATCGTCGACGACCGGCACCAGCACGGCTGCATCCTTCAGCTTCAGCTCTGCCGCAAGATCGACCAGTGTTGGATTGAGCAGATGGTCGCCATGGTCCCGCCAGGCATGGTCGATCGGGCCGCCATTCTGGTTCAGCGCCCGGCGACGGAACTCACCGGCAGAATAAAGAGGGTATTCCTTCATCGTGATAACGCGTCCAATTCAGACTCGGGCATGACAGGAAAAACCTTTCCTCCCGAGCGGACGGAAAACATCGGCACGCCGTCTACCACAATCGTCTCGCCAAGCTCCACGAGATCGTACATTACCGGCCGCGAGACGAGTGCCTCCAGCCGGCCGCGCACCAGGAGATACGGTTTGAGTTCGCGGTTCTCGCCGGCGATCGCAAAGCGCAGCGGATGCTCCGCGCCAGCCTCCACCACGTCACCGACATTTGTTCGGAACGTGAGGATCCGGTCTCCCTCACGCTGCGTGGCCTGCATCTCGACGGCCAGGAAGGGTGCGTCTACGACCTCGATGCCGACTTTTTCCACAGGTGTTACGAGGTAGGTCTTGCCATCCTCATCCTTGCGTAGAACGGTCGAAAAGAGCCTGACGAGCGGGGCTCGCCCGATCGGTGTCCCCATGTAGAACCATGTGCCGTCGGCGCGGATTTCCATGTCTATATCGCCGCAAAAGGGCGGATTCCATTTCTCCACCGGCGGCAGGCCGCGCTTTTCCGCACCGGCCTGCTCGGAAGCACGCGAAATCAGGGCTGCAAGCCCCGCAGCATCGGATGCCGAATTTATCGTCTGCGCCGCCATCTTTCAGTCCCGGTTCGACCGTAATCATTCAAGGAAGCAATCGTCCCTCACGAGATAGTCATTCGAAACGTGCTTGTCAGCCATATTTCGGGGAATAAGTTTGATCGGATGGGGTGTGTGCTGCGGCGCAGCGATTCGCCCCCGGGAGATGAAACCCGGTCTTGAAAGGCCTGCCAGTCCTGATTTGATGGAGAGCGATATGGGCATGATGAATTCCACCGAAACCGTTCTCGATGAGAAAGCCGTCATCGCCGCTGCCGAAAATGCCCTCTCCGATATCGCCGCTATCCGTGCCGAAGTCGCAAAAGTGATTTTCGGCCAGGAAAAAGTGGTCGAAAACACGCTGCTCGCCGTGCTCTCCGGCGGCCATGCGCTGCTCGTCGGCGTACCCGGCCTCGCCAAGACCAAGCTTGTGGCGACGCTCGGCGCGGTCCTCGGCCTCGGCTCCAACCGTATCCAGTTCACGCCGGACCTGATGCCTTCCGACATTCTTGGCTCGGAAGTCATGGATACCGACGATACCGGCCGCCGCTCCTTCCGCTTCGTCAAGGGCCCGGTCTTCGCCCAACTCCTGATGGCCGACGAGATCAACCGCGCCTCGCCGCGCACGCAGTCGGCGCTGCTGCAGTCCATGCAGGAATATCACATCACGGTCGCCGGCCAGCGCTACGACCTGCCGGCCCCCTTCCACGTGCTCGCGACCCAGAACCCGCTGGAGCAGGAAGGCACCTATCCCTTGCCGGAAGCCCAGCTTGACCGCTTCCTGCTGCAGGTCGACGTTCTCTATCCGGAACTCGCCGCCGAGCGGCAGATTCTGCTTGAAACCACCGGCCTTTCGGAAGCCAAGCCGCGCGGCATTATCGATGCGGCCCGCCTTCAGGAAATCCAGATGCTCGTCCGCCAGATGCCCGTAAGCGACAAGGTGGTCGACGCCATCCTCTCGCTGGTACGCTCCGCTCGCCCCGGCCACGGCAATGCGACGACGGACAAGAACGTAGCCTGGGGTCCTGGCCCGCGTGCCGGCCAGTCGCTGATGCTGACGGCCCGCGCCCGCGCGCTTTATGAAGGCCGCCTGGCCCCCTCGCTCGACGATATCTACGCGCTTGCCGAACCGGTGCTCGAACACCGCATGGCGCTGACCTTTGCGGCGCGTGCCGAAGGAATGTCGGTGCGCGACGTCATCGCCGGCCTGGTAAAGCAGGCCCGTGGGTAACGTCCGGCGGCTCAGAAAGGACAATGCGTGGCATCCATCGGCCAGATCGTAGAGCAGACACCGAGTAGCGAAGTTCTCTCCCGCGCCCAGGCGCGTGCCGCACTGGTCCCGGACTGCATGGTGGAGGCAAAGCGTATAGCCAACACGGTGATCGCCGGCTGGCATGGCCGCCGCAAGCGCGGCATGGGCGAGAATTTCTGGCAGTTCCGGCCCTATGCTGAGGGCGAGAGCCTGTCGCGCATCGACTGGCGCCGTTCTGCTCGCGACGACCATACCTATGTCCGGGACCGCGAATGGGAGGCTGCCCATACCGTGTGGCTCTGGGCCGACATGTCGCCGTCGATGATGTATAAATCGACGTTCGCGCACGTCTCCAAGGAAAGCCGCGCATTGGTGCTGATGCTGGCGCTTGCCGAAATCCTCGCCCGCTCCGGCGAGCGTATCGGGTGTCCTGGCATCATGGAACCTGTTTCTGCACGAAATGCCGCCGAGCGGCTGGCCGCCGCCATCATGCACGCACCGCTGACAACCGGACTGCCGGAAACAAGCATGATCCGGGGCCAGAGCGATATCGTCCTGATCGGCGATTTCCTCGATGACGCCGACAAGGTCATGGAACGCATCGCGCCGCTTGGCCGCCGCGGCCTGCGCGGCCATGTCGTCGAGATCGCCGATCCGGCCGAGGAAACCTTCCCTTATGCCGGCCGCACGGAATTCACCGATCCGGAGACCGGTGAGAAACTCGTTTCCGGCCGCGCAGAGATGATCCGAGAGGATTATCAGCGCGCCTATCTCGCCCGTCGCGAGGCTCTGGGTGAAGCACTGCGCCGCCTCGGCTGGAGCTTCGTCTTCCACCGGACCGACCATCTCGCATCCGAGGCGCTGGCTGCCGTGCATGGCTATCTCTCCGGCATGCCGGCCCAGAAGCCAGGCGGGCTGCAATCTGGCGGAGGCATGCCATGATGAGCGCACTCGCCTTTGCAAACCCGGCCATTCTCTTCGGCCTGATCGCACTGCCGATTATCTGGTGGCTGCTGCGGCTGACCCCGCCCCGCCCGAAGACGGAGGTTTTTCCGCCGCTGAGGATCCTGGCAAGCGTGCTGAAACGCGAGGAGACGCCCTCAAAGAGCCCCTGGTGGCTGACGCTTCTCAGGATGCTGCTCGCGGCCGCGGTCATCCTGGCGATCGCCGACCCGGTCATGAATCCGCGTGCCAACTCGTTGAATGCCGGCGGGCCGCTGGTGCTCGTCATCGACAACGGCTGGGCGACCGCTGCCGATTGGGAGCGCCGCGTCGAGACCGCCGACCTCCTGATCGACGATGCGGAAAGCGCCGATGTACCCGTTTCGATCGCCTTTACCGCCGATGCGAGCCACGAACCTGTGCCCGGCACGGCTGCGGCAGCCCGTGACAAGCTTGCCGCCGCAAGCCCCAAACCGCTGGTGCCGGATCGCGCCCGCGCCGCTGAAGCCGTCAGCGAGGCCATGAACGGCACCCGCCCCGGTACGCTTGTCATCCTTTCCGACGGCATGGCAGCCGCAGGGGACAACGAGGCCCTGTCGGCACTTGCCGCCCTCTCTCCTACCGGTATGCGCCTGATCGAGGGCGACGGCCACAGCGCCGTCGCGCTGACCGATGCAGTCAACAATGCCGGCGCCATGTCTGTCACCGCGACACGCCTTTCGACCGCGGCGCAACAGTTGTTGACCGTCAATGCGCTCGACACGCAGGGCCGCGCGCTTGCCTCCGGCGTGCTCGAATTTGCCGCCGGTGCGGCGACCGCCACCGCCGAGATCGCCTCTCCCTTTGAATTGCGCAACGATTTCGCGCGGCTGAACATCGAGGGCCTTGCCACGGCCGGCTCGGCACACCTGCTCGATGACGGTTTCAAGCGCCGCCGGATTGCGCTGCTGGCTGGCGAAAGCGGCAGCGATTTCCAGCCGCTTCTTCAGCCGCTCTATTACATCAGCCGCGCGCTGCAGCCTTATGCGGACATCATTCAGCCGAACACGGCCGACCTGTCCGTCTCCATTCCGCAAATCCTCGAGGGCAATCCCTCCGCCATCATCATGGCCGATATCGGCCGCTTGCCGGCCGAAACCTATGCACCACTGCAGCAATGGATTTCCCGTGGCGGCACGCTGATCCGTTTCGCCGGCCCGCGCCTCGCCGCCGCTCCCGCCGACGACCCGCTGGTACCGGTCATCCTTCGCCAGGGCGAACGAGCGCTTGGCGGAGCCATGTCGTGGTCCGAACCCCAGTCGCTTGCAGACTTCCCGAGCTTCGGCCCCTTTGCCGGCATGCCGCGTGCCGCCGATATTACCGTGACCCGCCAGGTTCTGGCCGAACCGACCCCGGACCTTGCCGAACGCACCTGGGCAAGCCTCGCGGACGGCACGCCGCTAATTACGGAGAAGGAGGTTGAGGCCGGCCGCATCGTGCTCTTCCACACGAGCGCGGAGGCGACCTGGTCGAACCTGCCGCTCTCCGGTAATTTCGTTGAGATGCTGCGCCGCCTCGTCCAGCTTGCCCGCGCCGGAGGTGCGGCGTCTTCAGGAACCGGCACCGATGGCGCGGCCGTGACGCTGCCGCCCTACCGGCTGCTGACCGCCGACGGCATCCTGACGACGGAAACCGGCACGGCACGGCCGATCCCGATCGCAGCCGGCGAGACACCGGTCGCAAGCTTCGATCATCCACCGGGCCTCTATGGCACGGAGGACGGATTCACTGCCGTCAACCTGCTTGCGCCGAAAACCGTGATTGCCCCCTTCGATACGGCTGCCGCCGGCAGGCCGGTCGTCCGCGAGGGTCTGGCCGGCGGAGAGGCCGTGTCACTTCGTCCGGCACTCTTTGCCGCCGCCTTTGCACTGCTGGTACTGGATAGTCTCGTCGTGCTCTTCATGAACGGTGTCTTCTCCCGCGTTCCGCGCGGCCCACGACCGAGCCGCGGGGCTGCCGCCGCTGCGATCGCTGCCCTCGCCTTCGGCCTTTTCGCCTTTGCGCCCGGCCAGACCCTGGCGCAGGAAATGCCGCCCGGTTCGGGCGCCAAGCCTGGCGACGAACAGATCCTCGAACGGCTCGACACCACCCATCTCGCCTACGTCGTCACCGGCGAGGCGGATGTCGACCGTCTCTCCGAACAGGGCATGGAGGGCCTGAGCCAGTTCCTCACCTATCGCACGACGCTGGAGCCCGGCGCACCGGTCGGCCTCGACATCTCCAAAGACGAGCTTTCCTTCTATCCGATCATCTACTGGCCGATTTCCGCCAATGCGCCGATGCCGTCTCAAGCCACGATCTCCCGCATCGACGCCTATATGCGCAACGGCGGCACGGTGCTTTTCGATACACGTGACCAGTATTCGGCGCTCGATGGCGGAGGCACGACACCCAACGGCGAGCGACTTCAGGCAATCCTTGCCAATATCGATATCCCGCCGCTGGAGCCGACGCCGAATGACCACGTGCTGACGCGTTCCTTCTACCTGCTCACCAATTTCCCCGGCCGCTATACCGGCAGCCCGCTCTGGGTCGAGGCGCGGCAGGAGGCCAGGAACACCGGCGCGCAGCTTTCCTCCAGCGGTGATGGCGTGACGCCCCTCCTCATCACCGGCAATGATTTCGCCGGTGCCTGGGCGATCGACACACAAGGGGCACCCGTCATGCCGACCGTACCGCCGGACGAGATGCAGCGCGAATACGCTTACCGCGCCGGCGTCAACATCATGATGTATATGCTGACCGGCAACTACAAAGCCGACCAGGTGCACGTGCCGGCGCTCCTCGAACGGCTCGGCCAATAAGGAGAGGTGACGATGACCATCGAATTCGCCCCCTTCTTCCCCTGGCCGATCCTTGCCGGTCTCGGCGTACTTGCCGTCATCCTCGCCGCGCTTGCCTTCTGGCGCGGCGTGCGCGGCGCGACGCTGCGCACGCTGGCGCTCGCCGCCCTGCTTCTGGCGCTTGCCAATCCGACGCTGATGCAGGAAGACCGGGAGCAGCTCTCGACCGTCGTGCCGATCATCGTTGACCGCTCACAAAGCCAGGATACCGCTGGGCGCAAAGAGCAAACCGATGAAGCGCTTGCTAGCCTGCAGGACCGCTTCTCCCGCTACCCGCGCATCGAGACCCGTGTCGTCGAAGTCGCCGATGACGGCGATTCCGACACGCCGTCGACAAAGCTCTTCACCGCTCTGCGCTCCGCGATTTCCGATGTCCCCCCGGCTCGCATCGGCGGCACGGTTTTCCTCACCGATGGCCAGATCCACGATCTTCCCGGCATCAATCAGGATCTCGGCTTCAACGCCCCTGTCCACGGCCTGATCACCGGCCAGCCGGACGAGTTCGACCGCCGCGTCGAAGTGGTGCGGGCGCCGCGTTTCGGCATTGTCGGCGAGGAACAGGAACTCACGCTCCGCGTCTTCGATGACGGCCGCTCCAATGGTGGCACCGCGCAGGTGACGGTACGGATGAACGGCCAGCAGATCGCCACGCTGCAGGCAACGCCCGGTGCGGAAACGCCTTTCCCCTTCACTGTCCCGCGCGGCGGCAACAACGTCATGGAATTCTCGGTCGCCGAGCTTCCCGGCGAAGTGACGACCGCCAACAACCGTGCCGTCCACGTCATCGACGGCATCCGCCAGAATCTCCGCGTCCTGCTTGTCTCCGGCGAACCGCATGCGGGCGAGCGCGCCTGGCGCAACCTCCTGAAATCCGACGCTTCGGTTGACCTCGTCCACTTCACCATCCTGCGTCCGCCGGAAAAGCAGGACGGTACGCCGATCAACGAACTGTCGCTGATCGCCTTCCCGACCCGCGAGCTCTTCGTCGAAAAGATCAAGGATTTCGACCTGATCATCTTCGACCGTTACAAGCATCGCGGCGTGTTGCCGATCCTCTATTACGATTACATCGCGCAGTATGTGCAGAACGGCGGTGCGCTGCTGATTGCCGCCGGCCCCGAGCATGCCGGCGAGGATTCGATCGCCTCGACGCCACTCGAACAGGTCCTGCCTGCCGCCCCCACCGGTGAGGTCCACAATGCCGGCTTCTATCCGCATTTATCGGAAGCGGGACAGAAGCATCCGGTCACCCGAGGGCTCGACGGTTCGAACCAGACCCCGCCCTCCTGGGGTCGCTGGTTCCGCACCATCGATGTCGACACGCCGCAGGGCCAGACAGTGATGGAAGGCGACGGCAACCGTCCGCTTCTCGTCCTGAACCGCCAGGGCGAAGGCCGTGTCGCCATGCTGCTCTCCGACCAGGGCTGGCTGTGGGCGCGCGGCTTCGAAGGCGGCGGTCCGCACGTCTCGCTCTACCGCCGCATCGCCCACTGGCTGATGAAGGAGCCGGAGCTGGAGGAAGAGGCACTGACCGCCCGTGCCGTCGGTCGCACGTTGGAAGCAACGCGCCAGACGATCAGAGACGACCCAGGACCTGCGACGATCAGATATCCGTCAGGCCGTACCGAAACCGTGCCGATGACGGCCGCCGGTCCGGGTGAGTACCGGCTGGAGCGCCGCATGGAGGAAACCGGCCTTTTCGAGGTGACCAACGGCCAGTTTTCGACCCTTGTCCATGTCGGTGCGGTCGACGCCCCGGAATTCAAGGCGATGATTTCGACCGAGGAGACTCTGAAACCCTATGCCGACAAGACCCATGGCCTCGTCACCCGTGTCGCGTCGGGATCCGGTGTGTCGTTGCCGGACATCCTGCCCGTCCGCGGCGAGGTGCGCGTCAATGACCCCGACCGTCTGGTGATCCGCCTGACGGACGAGACCGTGCTGCGGGGGATCAACACGCTGCCGCTGTTTGCCGGGTTCGCCGGCCTTGCCGCCCTGCTCCTTGCGGTTTCGGCCATGTGGTGGCGCGAGGGTCGATAGACGGATGTCTCAGTTCGAAGTGACCGCCTCGCCTTGCGCCGAGGATTTGGCTGCGATCGGTGAAGGACTTGCCGCCTTCAACGATGCTGACGTCGGCCCGTCCGAGCGCAAGCCGCTCGCTGTTCTGATCCGCGATATCGAGGGCAAGGTGATCGGCGGCCTTTCTGGCTATACCGCCTGGGGCTGGCTCTTCACCCAGTGGCTCTTCATTCCCGACGCGTTGCGCGGTGGCGGCATGGCCGGCAAGCTCTTGACGGAAGCCGAACGGGAGGCCCGTGCCCGCGGTTGTCACGGCGCCTGGATCGACACGTTCAGCCCGGTCGCCCGTAAGGCCTATATGCGCCAAGGTTACGAGATTTTCGGTGAGTTGCCCGATTTTCCAAAGGGTCGCACGCGCATCTTCCTAAAGAAGGAGCTTTAAGTTATCCATTCGCGCCTAGGACGAGCAGGCGTTGCCCATGGATATCGAACTGAAACTCATCGAAGGTGTCACGCCGGAGGACGAGGAGATCATCCTCGACCGGCTCAAGGAGTATAATGTCGCCACCTTCGGAGGAAGCGGGCGACGGGAACTCGCCGTGCCGCTTTACAATCCGGATGGCAATCTCGTCGGAGGGTTGACGGGCTATACCGGTCGCGGCTGGCTCTACATTTCGATGCTTTATATCCCCGAGGAGTTGCGCGGCCGAGGCCTTGCCGGTCGGATGTTGGAGATGGCGGAAACCGAGGCCCGTTCGCGCGGCTGCGTCGGCGTCTATATCGACACCATGAACCCACGGGCTCTGAAATTATATCGGAAGCAGGGCTACAGCGAGATCGGCAGTCTGAATGGCCTCACGGGAGGCCATACGGTGACGTGGCTGGAAAAGCGGTTCTGATCGGATCCGGAAAGGCGTCAGGCGAGCGATGCTTGACGCGTTTCCGTATCGATCAGCTGGGCTGCTACGGCGGCGATCACCAGGAGGCCGGCAAATATGCCGATCGTCAGCCCAAGCCCCTGTGCGACGACATAACCCACCAGCGACGGGGCAAGCAGGCCGCCAAGCCGCGCCATGGCGCCCGCCGCTCCCATGCCGGTCGCTCGCGAGGTCGTCGGATAGAGTTCCGGCGTATAGGCGTAGAGCGCACCCCAGGTGCCGAGCAGCGCGAAACTCATCAGCAGCAGCGCGATCCCGATCAGGAGGGCGAAGGGTGCCATGACGAAAAGCAGGCAACCGAGCGCTGAAAGCAGGCAGAAACCGATCAGCGTCGGCTTGCGCCCCCATTTTTCGACACCGTGGGCGGCGAGTGCGTATCCCGGCAGTTGCGCCAACGCGACCAGCACGAGGAATCCATAGCCGCGCACAAAGCCGAACCCTTCGCTGGCGAGCCTGGCCGGCATCCAGGTGAAGACGCCGTAATAGGAAACCGAAACGAGGAACCAGATCGCCAGGATCATGATGCTGCGCTGGCGCAGTTCCGGGGAAAAGATACCGGTCGCCGCGACAGGAGGCGGCGGAACGAGACTGGTGCCAGAAGCAAGCCGCGAATGACCATTGACGATGAGCATCCGATCGACGATCGCCTTGGCTTCGTCGCTGCGGCCGGAGCGCACCAAGTAGAGCGGAGATTCCGGCACGAGGAAACGAAGGCCGACACCGGCGAGCGCAGGAATGGCCGTCACCGCGAAGATATAGCGCCAGGCATCCGCAACACCGGCAAGGCTGGCCGCCCAGGCGGCGAGTGCTACGATCAGCGTTCCGATCGCCCAGAAGCCTTCCAGCAGAACCAGCCAGCGGCCGCGGTTCCTGGCGGGCAAAAATTCCGCCATCATTGCGTAATCGACCGGCAGCGTGCCGCCGACGGCCGCCCCGGTCAGGAAGCGAAGCACGAGCAGGATGGTGAAATCGGGCGCGAAGACGGAAAGCGTGCCGAACAAGGCGTCGCAGGCAACAGTGGCGATCAGCACCCGGCGACGGCCGATCCGGTCGGCAAGCCTGCCGAAGCCCATGGCACCAAGCAGCATGCCAAGGAAAAAGACCGTACCGGTCTGCAGCGCCTGCGGCACGGTGAGACCGAAGGTCGCTGCGATCGATGCCGCGGTGAAACCGACCGCCAGGACCTGCATCGCATCCGCGGTCCAGACAAGGCCGAAGATTGCCATCAGCCGTCGCTGGTAGGTCCCCGCACCCGCACGGTCTAGCGCCTCATCCATCGTGATAGCCGTCATGCATTTGCCCCCTAGCCCGGCATGTCCCGAAACACGCAGCAGTTTCAGGACACGGAATGCGTTCTGCCGAATCTCGCCGTCTGTCACAGCCGACGCACCGGTAGAGGCTTAATGGAATTGTCCTATGGACGCCAGCCGATCGTTCCCCTGAGACGCGCATGCACATCTCCTGAAATGGGAACGACCAGAACGCGGCCCGGATCGACAGGTCCCGGGAATTCGAGTGCGTTGTACGCGACCTTTTCGAAGCCGAGCGGGCCATAGTAAGGAGGGTCGCCGACCAGGATCACCGCTTCCGACCCCTTGCGCTTGGCTGCTTCGATGGCAATTCGCACCAGTTCCCGTCCGATGCCGCGGTTCTTGTGCGATGGGCGAACCGCGAGCGGCCCCAGGAGATGGCCCTTCACGTCGCCCGCGAGGACCGGCGTCATCCGCACCGACGCGATCGTCTCGCCGTCGTCGGTGCAGACGAAGGAAAGTGAACGGTCATGCGGCCCCTGCTCGCGGATACGTGCAGCAGCGCGGGCATGCCGCCCCGGGCCGAAGGCCTCGGCATTGATCAGCTCGATGACGTCATCGTGGGATGCGTCCTCGGTGAGATAGACAAGTTCGTGTTTATGCAGAAGTTCGTGCTGGGACATGGATGGACCGAAGCCGTAGAAAAAGGAGCGGACAGGACAGGCAATCTCGATGACGCCCTTCAAAGGCGCCTTGTCAAAAGATCAACGTCGTCGCAGTGCCCGTGCTTCAGTCATTGGGAAAAACAGTCTCCAAATTTGCGGAAACGCACGTATCAGGAAATTTTCCGCTCGTCCAATGCAAAAACGCAGCGTTCATAAATTCATGCCTCGCAATCTTCCGCCGTCTCCGTATCTATTGCCACAAAGGAACCGAAGGAGACCGCCATGGGCATGCTCGTCGATGGAAAATGGCAGGACGTCTGGTACGATACGAAAGGAAGCAAGGGCCATTTCAAACGCGCCGCGTCGCAGTTCCGCAACTGGCTAACGGCCGATGGTTCCGCCGGTCCCTCCGGCCGGAGCGGCTTCAAGGCGGAAGCAGGACGCTACCACCTCTATGTATCCTATGCCTGTCCGTGGGCGCACCGCACGCTGATCTTCCGCAAGCTGAAAGAACTGGAAGACCTGATCTCCGTTTCTGTCGTCGATTACCTGATGCTGGAGAACGGCTGGGAGTTCAAGAAACGCGAAGGCGCCACGGGCGATGATCTCTTCGGCTCGGATTATCTCTATCAGGTCTATCTGAAAGCCGATCCGAACTATTCCGGTCGTGTCACGGTGCCAATCCTGTGGGACAAGCAGCAGCAGACGATCGTTTCGAATGAGAGTTCGGAGATCATCCGAATGTTCAACAGCGCCTTTGACGCCCTCACTGGCTCAACGGCGGACTTCTACCCGGGAGACCTGCGCGACGAGATCGACAAGCTGAACGCCCTCGTCTACGACACGGTCAATAACGGCGTCTACAAGGCCGGCTTCGCCACCGCTCAGGACGCCTATGAACAGGCCGTCACGCGCCTGTTCGAAACGCTCGACATTCTGGAAAAGCGGCTTGCCGAGAGTCGCTATCTCTTCGGCAATCGCCTGACCGAGGCCGATTGGCGACTGTTCACCACCCTGTTGCGCTTCGACCCCGTCTATGTCGGCCACTTCAAGTGCAACATCCGCCGCATCGCCGACTACCCGAACCTCTCAGGCTACCTGCGCGACCTCTACCAGCATCCGGGCGTGGCGGAGACCTGCAACCTGTTCCACATCAAGAACCACTATTATGGCAGCCACCGCACCATCAATCCAACCGGCATCGTGCCCGTCGGTCCGGCGATCGACCTCGATACGCCGCACGGGCGAGAGAAATTGATGAAAGCGGCGTGAGTAACCTGCCTCTCACCAATAATCCGATTTCTCAGATTCTCCGCTTAACTCCTTGATTCGGCTTCGCGTCGCAACCGTCGCATCCTTTGGCAATGCGTCCAGTGCGAAGAAGCCGCTCTCGGCGATTTCGATATCCGGCATGCGTGGGGCGATCTGCTCCACGGTCACTCGATAGAACAGGACATGGTCGCGCCGGCTGGTGTTGCGATTGTAGTAGACGTGGAAAAGCTCGGGCTCTCCGCAGATTTCAAGATTGCCTTCTTCGCGCAATTCCTTGCGAAGTGCCGCGAGCGCGGTCTCGTGCCGTTCCATGCCGCCGCCCGGCATATACCACCCCGCGACATAGGTGTGGCGGACAAGGAAGATACGGCCTTCCGCATCGAAGCAGGCGGCGCGCACGCCGAGCGTCATGCCGCGCTTCAGGATGAAGAACCGATGCGCCAGCCAGACCATCGCTCTGCTCCGAAATCCACGGATCTCCGGAATGCCCACTTCACTCATTCATAACTCCGAGAGCAGCCGGAGAAATCGATAACGATTTCCCCGACGATGCGTTATGTGTGCGCCATGTTCAAATTCGCGCATATTTCCGATATCCATTTGGGACCGCTTCCAAGACTTTCGCTCCGCGAGCTTTTCTCGAAGCGCATCACGGGTTTTGTGAACTGGCATCGCAACCGGCGCAAGCATCTTTTCGTCAACACCCTCGACCTGCTTTTAAGCGATTTGAAGACGCATGAACCGGACCATCTGGTCGTAACCGGCGACCTTGTCAATCTTGCAACCGGTATCGAAATCAGGCTTGCCGGCGAATGGCTGGAGACGATCGGCGACCCGATCGAGACCACTGTCGTGCCTGGCAATCACGACGCCTATGTGCCGGGCGCGCACGACAAGTCGGTCAACGCCTGGTATCCCTTCATCAGGAGCGACGATGGGCCGGCGGATTGGCCGCAGGACGACCACGTCTTCCCCACCTTCCGCCGGCGTGGGCCGGTCGCGATCATCGGCTGCTCCACCTCGAACGCCACGCCCCCCTTCTCCGCTTCGGGATACTACAGTCCCCGGCAGGCGCGCGAGACGGTAAACCTTCTGAAGAAGGCCGGCGAGGAAGGGCTGTTCCGCGTCGTGCTGATCCATCACCCGCCGATCCACCGCGCCACGTCCTCGCACAAGCGCATGATCGGTATCCGCCGCTTCGCTGCCGCCATCTCCACCGGCGGGGCCGAACTGGTCCTGCATGGCCACACACATCTCAACACGCTCTACTGGCTGACGAGCCATCACGGCCAGGTACCGGTCGTCGGTATAGCCTCCGCCTCGCAAGGCCCGGGGGGCCACAAGCCGCGCGCGGCCTACAACCTCTTCACGCTGTCGGGAGAACCGGGCGCCTGGAACCTTCTGTGCGAGCGTCACAGCCTGACGGAGAACGGCGATGGCGTCGCACTCGACAACAGCCGGCTTCTCTACGGCGAACTCCCGGCTACGGCATCGATTCCCGAAGCGGCCAGAATGTTGTAGAATCAATGCTGTGATTGTTGCGGAATCGCCACAATCCGGTCATAGCTAGTAGCTTGCAGCCGTCATTGTAACGCAACCGCGAGAGCGTCCTCGTCCATGAACCAAGCGAGCTTATCGACCGATATTCGGCGCGACCTCGTCGCCCTCCTGCCGCGCCTGCGCCGTTTTGCGCTGACGCTGACGGGAAATGCGCCGGAAGCGGACGCTCTGGTGCGCGAGGTCGCCGACCGGGCGATCCAGAAGAGCCATCACTGGAAAGGCGAAGACCGGCTGGAGAACTGGCTCTTCAGCATGATGCGCAGCACCCGTGCGGACGAATCACGCAAGCGCAAACGGGTAAATCCGGATGCGACCGATAGCGGCAACGCCCCCGGAAATCGCAAATCATCGAATGCGCTTCTGTCCATGCCGGAAGGGCTCGCGAGCGCCCTGCTGCTGGCGGACGTGGAGGGTTTTACCTATGCCGAAGCGGCTGCGATCCTCGGTATCCCGGCCGATCAGTTTGTGGCCCGGCTCTGCGCCGCCCGTCTGAAGCTTTCCTCCGTCGGCACTGCAACAAGCGAGCGTCGAGCCTGATCATGGGAGCCTTCAAACCATCGCCGCTTGAGCTGCAGCTCTCCGCCTATATCGACGGGCAGGCCAACGAACGCGACCGGCAGGATGTCGAGGAATTGCTGGTCAACGACCCGCAGGCCCGGGCGCTGCACGACGCGCTGAAGCATGGGGCCGAAACCGGCCGGCGCGCCTTCGAAGACATGCTGAAGGAACCGGTGCCGCTCGATCTCGTCCGCGCCATCAGGAATGCGGCGCTGCCGCGCAAGGCCATCCGCCTGCCGCACGCGCCCCATCCGACACTTTCGTTCAAGCCCTCCGGCCCCCAGATCGCCGCCGCCTGCCTTGTCCTTTTCCTCCTTGGTGGCGGGATCGGGTACCTCGTTGGCGCCCGCCCTGTCGCATCGGAGACTGCACTGATTTCAGCGACTGCTGCGAACAGCCGCGACTGGGTTGACGACGTCATCGCCCATTATCGGCTCTATGCACGGCAGACCAATCATCTTGCGGAGATACCCGCTGAAAGGCCCGCAGATATTCTCGAATGGCTGACGACCAATACCGGCGTCGGCTTCCGTATTCCCGATCTCAGCGACAGCGGCTTGACCTTTCAGGGGGCACGTCTGTTCCCCGCCGGCGACGTGCCGGTCGGCCAGCTTCTCTACCGGCGCACCGATGGCGACGGGGACGGCGACGTGGTCGCCATTTCCTTCACCAAGACCCGGCTGGAGGGAAACCGCTCGATCGAGGAGATCCGCAATGACACGGGCCTCGTTTCCTGGGTGACCCCGCTCGCGACCTACATGGTCGTCGGCCCCTCCTCCGCCGCCGATCTGGACGACATCGCGGCCAAGGCGGCGGGACTGATCTGAGCCTGCAATCGGGAATCCGCTTGCTCCGTACCCTCTCTCCGCCTGCGCGGGGATAGGGTTAGGGCGAAGAGCAATCAACTCCTGCTGGAATAAATCTGAGGTCATACGCTTCGACAGGTTCTCTCAACCGGCCATCCAAAATAGCGACGACGGTTTCGAGCACTGGCCCCATCTCATTCAATACGTCTACGTTCCAGAAACGCACGACCGACCATCCTTGAGTGGTCATGAACTGATCGCGCTGGCGATCGTATTCACTGTCGGCATGCTGACTACCATCGACCTCGATCACCAACCGCCTCTCACGGCAAACAAAATCCGCAAAGTAAGGTCCGACCGGAAATTGCCGAACGAACTTAAAGCCGTTCAAGCGCCGCCCGCGCAATTCATCCCAAAGCTTCGCCTCCGCATCATTGTCGAACTGCCGCAATGACCGTGCGCGACTGATTATCTTCGGCTTTCCCCCACGCATCTGCCCCTCATCCCCCTGCCGGGACCTTCTCCCCGTTTCACGGGGAGAAGGAAATATGCCGCATCGACCAATTCCCCTCAAGCCTTTCGACCTGGCGGACGGGAGATAGGGGCACGTCCCCTCTCCCCGCAAGCGGGGAGAGGGTTAGGGTGAGGGGCGATTTAAACGGTCCACCCTTATCCTCGCTCTTCCAGCACCCGGTTCGCCGCCGAGACGATCGCCTCCAGCGAAGCCGCGACGATGTTGGTGTTGATGCCGGCACCGAACAGCTTTCCGCCCGGATACTCAATTTCCACATAGGCGATGGCCGAAGCGTTGGAGCCGTGCTGCAGCGAGTGCTCGGAATAATCGGCGACCGACATGTCGATGCCGAGATAGGTCGAGAGCGCGTTGATGAATCCGTCGATCGGCCCCGTCCCCTTTCCCTCGATGCGCTTCACCTCGCCGCGATCGGTGATCTCGGCTGCCACGATCCGAACCCCCTTGTGATCGCTGCCTGCCGGATAGGTGTGATGGTCGACGAATTTCAGCCGCGCGCCGGGCTGTTCCACGTAGCGCTCGATGAAACGGTCGTAGATGCGCTTGGAAGGAAGCTCCACGCCTTCTTCGTCGGTGATCCGCTGGATGTCCTCGCGGAATTCGACCTGCAGGTTGCGCGGCAGGTTCAGTCCGTAATCCTCCTGCAGGATATAGGCGATGCCCCCTTTGCCGGACTGGGAGTTGATGCGGATGATCGCCTCGTAGGAGCGGCCGACATCGCGCGGGTCGATCGGCAGGTAGGGCACCTCCCAATGGGGGTCGTTGGCCTGCCTGATCGCCTTCATGCCCTTGTTGATCGCATCCTGGTGCGAGCCGGAAAAGGCCGTGTAGACCAGTTCGCCGACGTAAGGGTGGCGCTCCGGGATCTTCATCTCGTTTGAATATTCGTAGACCGCCTTGATCCGCTCGATATCCGAGCAATCCAGTTCCGGATCGACGCCCTGGGTAAACATGTTGAGCGCCAGCGTGACGATATCGACATTGCCGGTGCGCTCGCCATTGCCGAACAGCGTGCCCTCGACGCGGTCGGCGCCTGCCATCAATCCCAGTTCCGTCGCCGCGATGCCGGTGCCGCGGTCGTTATGCGGATGCAGCGAGATGATGATGTTCTCGCGGTCGTCGATGTTGCGGCACATCCATTCGATCTGGTCGGCATAGATGTTCGGCGTTGCCATCTCGACGGTCGACGGCAGGTTGATGATCAGCTTGTTGTCGACGGTCGGCTTCACCACCTCGATCACCGCGTTACAGATCTCCAGGGCCACGTCCAGCTCGGTGCCGGTAAAACTTTCCGGCGAATACTGGAAGCGATAGCCGCCACCTGCTTTTGCAGCCATGTCGGTAATCATCTTCGCCGCATCGACGGCGATCTGCTTGATGCCGGCGACGTCCTTGGCGAACACCACGCGGCGCTGCAGTTCACTGGTGGAATTGTAGAAATGGATGATCGGCTGGTGTGCGCCTTCCAGTGCCTCGAAGGTACGGGTGATCAGCTCCGGCCGGCACTGCACCAGCACCTGCATGGAAACGTCTTCCGGCACACCGCCCTGTTCCACACACCAGCGGGCGAAGTCGAAATCGGTCTGCGAAGCGGAGGGAAAGCCGACCTCGATCTCCTTGAAGCCCATGTCGAGCAGGAGTTTGAACATGCGGGCCTTGCGGTCGTGGCCCATCGGATTGACCAACGACTGGTTGCCGTCGCGCAAGTCGACGGAGCACCAGATCGGCGCCTTCGTGATGGTTTTCGACGGCCAGGTGCGGTCGGGAATGTTGATTGTCGGATAGGCGCGGTATTTCATCGCCGCTTCCGGCATGCCGTGTTTCACGGTCGGCATTTCAGGAGATTGGGTCTTGGCGTCCATGATCTGGAGTCTCTTCTCGCTTCACGCATCGCTTGGCGCCCTTCGGGGCAAAGCCATTGCCGATGCGGACCTTTAACGGTCTGATGTGGATCGGTCTTGAACGTTTGTGAGAGGAGCTCTTACGCCGGCAGGCTTGATCGGCCGCCGGGCGCTCCTCAACGGACCCGGCAACCGCGCGTAAGGTCGAGGCTAAGAAGCGAGGAAAGCGCAAGAACCGGTGCCCCGGCCGCGATGCGGCTGGTCGGCAAACGGTCGGACATGATTGCGCCTGTCATGGTCATGGGCGGATGTATAGCCGCGACCGGATTTTGAGGCAAGTGCCCGATTATTTTTTCGGCGATTGCATGAAATGCCTGAGCGCCATCATCGCGCCGCCGGCGACCAGCCCCCAGAAGGCGCCGGAAATGCCGGCAAACGAGGCTCCCGAGGCGGTGACGAGGAAGGTGATCGCCGCCGCCTCCCGCGTTTCCGGTTCCCGATAGGCTGCGAAGGCCGCGCTGGAGAAGGCATTGACAAGACCTAGCCCTGCTACCGCCTGCAAGAGGATCGGCGGCGCCAGCGACACGAAGGCTATGATGCCGCCGGCGACAAGACCGAGTCCGATATAGCCGAAGCCGCCGACGATCGCCGCCCAGTATCGTTTTGCGTGATCTGGATGGGCATCCTCGCTGGCGCACATGGCAGCGGTGATCGCCGCCATGTTGACCGGCACGCCGCCGGTGAGCCCGCCGAGGATCGAGAAGATGCCCGTGCCGGCAAACAGCAAACCCGGCGGCGGCTCGTAATGATGCACCTTGAGGATCGCGATGCCCGGAATGTTCTGGGACGCCATGGTGACGATGAAAAGCGGCACTGCGACGGAAACGATCCCGCTCCAGGTGAAGACAGGCTCGATGAAAGTGAGGTCCGGATGGATCGCCGCACCGATCTGTTCCATCGTATCCGCCGGCAGTTCGACCCCAAAGATCAGCACCAGCACGAGTGCAACGAGTGCCGCCGGCACGGCCCAGAGCCGCCAGCGCGAAACCACCACCATCCATGTGAGCACGATCGGCAGGCCGAGCGCGGCATTGAACGCCACCGCCTTCACCGGCGCGAGACAAAGGCTCAGCAGAATCCCGGCAAGCATGGCGTTGGCGAGCGGCGCCGGGATCATGCGGATCACCCGGCCAAGCGGCCGGAAGAGGCCCGAGAGCACGATCAACGCACCGCAGACGACGAAAGCGCCAACGACTGCGGGAAATCCGCCCTCGATCACGCTGATGCCGGCAAGCAGCGCGGCACCCGGCGTCGACCAGGCGATGCTGATCGGCATGCGGAACCAGGCTGAGAAGACGATCGCCAGCAGGCCCATCGAGACGGATTGCGCAAGCAGCGCCGAAGCGATCTCCGGTGCGGTCGCGCCCATCGCCTGCAATCCCTGCATGATGACGGCAAAGGAACTGACGAAACCGACGAAGGCGGTAAGCAGGCCCATCATCAGGGCGGAGACGGAGAAATCCTTGAGCATCTCGGGCGGGACTCGTGAACACGAAAATCGCTATCGAGCATAAGCCCTGCGGGAAAGGCAAGGCGCGTTTGCGGCATAAGGGTACGGCAGTCGGCGAAAAGTCATGGGCGAAATGAATGGCGGCGATCGATAATCCGCCGTGTCCTCACAAACAGGGTTGACCCGGCCCTTGGGGCTGCCCCGATAGAGAAGCGGTCAACAACCTACGAGGTGATTCCTTGACGTCTACCGCACAATATCTGAATGCGTCCGAGGCCGCCGAGCGGCTCGGCATATCCCCGAAGGCGCTCCGCCTTTACGAACAGCGCGGCCTGGTTTCGCCAGCCCGCACGTCCGCCGGCTGGCGAACCTATGGTCCTGCCGAATTGGCTCGTGCCGCCGAGATCGCAGCACTGAGAGCGCTCGGCCTCAGCCTCGCCCAGGTGGCGCGGATTCTGAAGGGCGATCCGCAAGGCCTCGAACCGGTGCTTGCCGCTCACCAGATACGACTTGAAACCGAAGCCCGCCGTATCGCCGAGACGGTCCGGACGGTTCGTACACTCCGCACCGATCTGGCCGAAGGCCGTCCACCGAAGATCAACGAACTCGTGCGGCTGACCAAACCGGCAGCCGAGGTGGTCGCCGCCTTCGACCTGCCGTGGCCCTGGGGCGGGGAACGGTTCGAGCTCACCGACATCAAGCCGCTGAACTATATCATCGGCCCGCTCGGCAGCGGCAAGACGCGGCTCGCCAAGGCGATCGCCGACCATCTGCCGGGCGCGGCTTTCGTCGGCCTCGATCGCGTAAAGGACGATGCCGCCGAAGCAGGAGTTCGAATGGAAGCCGATCCTGCGCTGAAAGCCCAGGTCGAGCAAGCGCTTGCCTGGCTTGTCGAGGACGGCGCAACGATATCGCCGGCCTTGATCGAGCTCGTCGCCGCATTGGAAGCCGACGATGCGGCCATCCTGGTCATTGATATGATCGAACAGGGACTGGATCAGGCCACGCAGGAGGCCGTCATCGCGCATCTGCGCAGTCGCAGATCCGATGCATGCCCGCTCTTCATGCTGACGCGCTCGTCGGCTATCCTCGATCTCGCCGCCGTCGGCCCTGACGAGGCGATCATCCACTGCCCGGCCAACCACAATCCGCCGGTCCGGGTGATGCCCTATCCGGGCGCGCCGGGCTTTGAAGCCGTCGCGACCTGCCTTGCTTCACCTGAGATTCGAGCCCGCACCGAAGGCGTCATCGCCTGGCGGCCGCAGGTGGCCTAACCTCTGAGACAAAAAAGCCCCGCCGGCAATACCGGCGGGGCTCCGTCTTTAGGAATTCAAACGCGTCAGATTTCGTTCTGCGAGGTGATGATCCGAGACACAAGGCCGTAGTCCTTGGCCTCTTCTGCGCCGAGCCAGTAGTCGCGGTCGATATCCTTGGCGATCTTGTCCCCCGACTGGCCTGTGGCCCTGGAGAAGATCTTGATCAGCCGCTCGTTCATCTTGATGATCTCGCGCGCCTGGATCTCGATATCGGATGCCATGCCCCGCGTGCCGCCGGACGGTTGGTGCAGCAGGAAGCGGGTATTCGGCAGCGCGATACGACGCTCCTTCGGCGCGGCGACATAGATCAGTGCACCGGCCGATGCCACCCAACCCGTGCCGATCATCCAGACCTTCGGCTTGATGAACTTGATCATGTCATGGATCGAATCGCCCGATTCCACGTGCCCGCCGGGCGAGTTCACATAGATGCGGATGTCATCGTCGCTGGCGGCGGAGAGTGCCACTAGCTGTGTGCAGACCTTCTGAGCCAGTTCCTGGGTGATCGGCCCATAGATGAAGATCGAACGCGACTTGAAAAGATTCGCCTCCGTCTCCTTGCCGAGCGGCAATTCTTTCGTCTTCTCGTCGTTTTCGTCTTCGTCGTTCATCACGGTCACAGTCTCCTGCATGGGATTCATGATACGGGACATAATGTGTTCGCCGCCGTAAGACAATGGAGGGGAAGTCGAAGACTCCCACCTTCTGATAGCTAAGGTGAATGACGTACCCCGAGTGCTCCAGGATAGCCAATTGGCGATAGACACGCGGAAGAGGCTTGCCTATCCTCCGATGTCATTTCGCATGCTCATAATTTCAAGGGGATCACGATGCTGAAACGCCTTTCACTCACCGCCGCCATTTTCACCGCCGCCACGGCACCCGCCCTCGCCCATCTCGATCCTGTGGAGCACGGCTCCTTCATGGCGGGTGTTTCTCATCCGCTGTTCGGCATGGATCATATTCTGGTCATGGTCGCGGTCGGCCTCTGGGCGGCACAGATCGCCAGGGAAGACCGGAACAACAAGGCGCTGTGGGCCGTCCCCGCCGCCTTCGTCGGCACCATGGCCGTGGGCTTCGGGCTGGCGCTTGCCGGCGTGGCGCTTCCCTTCGTCGAGCCCGCCATCCTGGCATCCGTCATCGCGCTTGGCCTGCTGGTCGCCATGGCGGTGCACCTGCCGTCCGTGGTGGGCGCCGTGATCGTCGGCCTGTTCGCACTCTTCCACGGCCATGCGCATGGCGGAGAGCTCGGCTCGGCTGGTGCGCTGCAGTTCGGTCTGGGCTTCGTCGTCGCCACGACGCTGCTGCACATGGCAGGCATCGCACTCGGCCTTGGCATCTCCCGTTTCGCGCCGAACCTCACCCGCATGCTGGGTGGCCTCACCGCGCTTGCCGGCCTCTCGCTGGTCTTCGGCTGAGCGGAAGATTACAAGGATTTAAGCGATTCCGGCTTGGAAAAGCCGAAATCGCTTTCTACCTCCCTGATCATGGCAACCGCCCTCAAGGAGGCAGATATGTCACCGGAAGAACGCCAGCTTCTCACCACCCTTTTCGATCGTGTGCGGACGGCATCTGCAACACCACGCGATCGCGAAGCGGAAGGCTTCATCGATCAGGCAACCCGTGAACAGCCCTATGCCACCTATTATCTGGCCCAGGCCGTCATCGTGCAGGAAAAGGGCCTGGAAGCCGCAGCCAACCGCATCAAGGAACTCGAAGAACGGATCCATGAGCTCGAAGCCGGCGAGAGCGAACATCATCGCGCCGAACAGGGTGGCGGTTTCCTGAGTTCCGTCTTCGGTTCGAGCCAATCCCAGCATCCGACGCCCGGCCCCTCCTCCGGCCCGTGGAGCCATGCCCCACGCCAGAGCTACCGGACGAACCGGGATCACGACGATGGCTATCGCGTCCCGCCGCCATCTTCCGGCCCCTGGGGAAGCCAGGCCCTTGCATCTTCCGCCGGCGGCGGCTTTCTGCGCGGCGCGCTCGGCACTGCAGCCGGCGTTGCGGGCGGCATGCTGCTCGCCAACTCGCTTTCAGGCATCTTCGGCAGCCACATGTCGTCGCTTGGCTGGGGTTCGCCTTCGGAAGGCGCCAACCCCTTCGGCAACACCCCGACTGGGGAAACCGTGATCAACAACAATTACGGTGATGATGCGATCCGGGAAGCTTCTGACAACGATAATGCAAATGCCGGTGACCGCGACGCGAACGACGCCGATTCAAACGACGGATGGCAGCAGGCCGATTACGGCAGCGATGACTTGGCCGACGACCAGCAGGACTTCGACGACGGCGATTTCGACAGCGACGACTCGATGGACGTGTGAGCCTCTGAATAGGGGATGTTCTTGTGGCGACGTGACCGTCGATGCGGTCCTAAAACTTTATCTGCAGGGCGAACTTTAAAATAAAGCAGGTTAGTTGCTCAGACGCCGAAGTTCTTTTTCGGCGTCTGCCAGTTCCTCAGTCCATCGCGTGATGTCTTCAGGCGTGGCGGGATGATCGAATGCGTCTGCCGCATAAGCAGCCAACATGGCTCTGGCCAGCTTGACTCTCGATTGAGCTGTCTGCCTTAGCAAGGCCAATACCTCAGTATCTTCATAATTGTCAGACATTGGCCCTTTTACCTAAATCATTCATCCACGCCCCCGATATGTCGGCACGCCCTGCTCCGGCAGCCAGACGCCGGCCGGCGCCTCGCCGGTCTGCCAGAAAACGTCGATCGGAATACCGCCGCGCGGATACCAGTAGGCGCCGATCCTCAGCCATTTCGGCTGGAGGAGGTCGACGATTCGCCTGGCGATATAGATCGAGCAATCCTCGTGGAAGGCGCCGTGGTTGCGGAAGGAATGCAGGAAGAGCTTGAGTGACTTCGATTCCACCAGATATCCGTCCGGAATGTAGTCGATCACGATATGCGCGAAATCCGGCTGGCCAGTCATCGGGCAGAGCGAGGTGAATTCCGGCGCGGTGAAGCGCACCACATAGTCGGTGCCCTGGTTGCCGTTCGGCACCTTTTCGAGAACCGCGGCTTCCGGGCTCTGCGGCGCCTCGACCTTCGATCCGAGCTGCGAAAGCCCGCTCACATCCGTCATCGTCATTTGCCAGTTCCTTCGACGTCTACCTTCTGTCCATGAGCGCGCTCGCCTTCGGGCTCCACATGGATCGCCAATGTGGCCTCGGGAATAATCGTTTTGATCGCATCTTCCAAGCGGTCGCAGATCCGATGTGCCTGATCGACGCTCATGCCGGCCGGCACGACCAGATGGAAATCGATGAAGGCGGCCGCCCCGGCGCGCCGCGATTTGAGATCATGCACGCCGAGTGCGCCTTCCGAATGGGTCGTGATCGCCTCGCGCACCGCCGCCTCTTCGTCAGGCTCGAGCGCCCGGTCCATCAGCCCGCCGACCGACTGCGAAATCACCCTGTAACCCTGGAACAGGATGTTACAGGCAACCAGGATGGCGAGCACCGGATCGAGAATCGCATAGCCCGTCATGACGGCGAGGATGAGGCCGGCAAACACGCCTGCGGACGTCACCACGTCCGACATGACGTGATGGCCGTCCGCCGTCAGCGCCGGCGAACGATGCGCCTTGCCGACCCGGATCAGCAGTGTTGCCCAGCCGGAGTTGACGAGCGCCGCCAACCCATTGATCGCCAGACCGAGCACCGGCGCATCCAGAAGCTTCGGCGAAAACAACGCGCCCCATGCCTCCTGGATGATCAGCAGCGCCGCGACGACGATCAGCACGCCCTCGATGACCGCCGAAATATATTCCGCCTTGTAATGCCCGAACTGGTGATCCTCGTCCGCTGGGCGTTGTGCATAGCGGATGACGAAATAGGCAATGAAGGCGGCGACCACATTGACGGTCGACTCCAGCCCGTCCGACAGGAGCGCCACCGAACCCGTCACCCACCAGGCCAGAAGCTTGAGCCCCATGACGCCGAAGGACACGGGAATGCCCCAGAAGGCAAGCCGCTCGACTATGGGATCAACCCTTACCGATACCATCACCAGTTCCTCATGCGCATGCGAACGATTTGCAGGACCTGAAGTCCAAAACGCCGAAACCGCCGGAGCGAGGACATCTCGCTCCGGCGGTTTCGAATGGCCGGGTATATGGATCAGGCGGAAAGGTTTGTCAAAGGCGATATCGACAACCGCGACGGAACATCCCTTGATCACAACGGCATCAAGCAGCAGCCTCGTATTCCGGAATGCGCTTCAGTTCATCTTTCAGAGCCTGCGCCTCGATCTTCAGATCGAAGCTGTTTTGAAGATTCATCCAGAATTCCGGCGAAGTCCTGAAGAATCTGGCCAGGCGCAGAGCGGTATCCGACGTGATGCCGGTCTTCTGGGCAACAATGCGTTCAATACGCGTGCGCGGTACGTTCAGCTTCTTGGCCAACGCATATGGGGTCATCTCCAAAGGCCTGAGATAGAGGTCGCATAGAATCTCACCGGGATGAATAGGCGGCAGTTTGCTGACACTCATGATCAATCTCCTTTGTGCCACGATCGGCTAATGGTAATCAGTGATTTCCACCTCTCCCGGCCCGGCTTCAGTCCAGACGAAGCAAATCCGCCACTGCTTGTTGATGCGGATTGAATGCTGGCCTTCTCGATCTCCGGAGAGCTTTTCCAACCGGTTACCCGGTGGAGAGCGAAGGTCTTCCAAAGATGTTGCCGCATTTAAGACAGTCAGCAATTGTTGGGCGCGACGAACCAGATCGGAAGGGAAACCTTTCCTGACCGTGCCGTCATCGATCGATTGAGTGAGCTTGTCCTTGAACAATCGAATCACGGCCAGCCTCCAATGAACGTATCATAGAGAGATACCACCAGAAATCAATCGAAAAGTATCAGGCAGTGATACCATCTTCCCTCACGTTCTCGAAGCGATCATCACGGCCGAGCCCGTGATGATTCCGGCAGAGCAGCGATTGACGATCCTCATGTGGCGCTCTGATTGCACCAGCCGGCGGGCTCGCTCGGCCACCAGGACATAGACGGTCTGAACGGCAAGATCGATGGACACGCCGCCGATCAGGATGAAGCTCAACTGCTGGAGGGACAGCGCGCCCATATCGAAGGCGTGCGGCAGGATGGCACCGAAAAAGACCACTGCTTTCGGATTTCCGATCGTCAGGAAGGCACCGGAAAGAAAGCCTTGCGCCTTGTCGGTCTCGCGCGGAACCGAGGGCATTGCCCCGGCATTCCAGAGCCTGAAGGCGAGGAAAATCAGATAAGCGACACCAAGCCATTTCACCGCAATAAACACCGGCTCGAAGCGCAACGCCAATTGCGAAAGGCCCAGCACGGCGGCCGTCAACCACAGGAAATTGCCGGACACCATACCGATCGCGAACGGAACAGCATTGCGGCCGCCGCGGGACATGACCTGAGCGATCAGCGCACCCTGGCCCGCCCCTGGAAGGGCAGCCGCGATCGTGAAGGATATGATGAAAAACCAGACCGCATCCCAACCTGTCATTGGCTCCTCCTCGAAATGCCTCCGGCGCGGCTTCCAATATCTACGCTCGCGAAAGCCTAGTCAAAAACCACCGCCATCTGGATCGCATCGATAAACCGCCCGTCGATCTTGACCGCATCGCGCGCCATACCTTCCCGCACGAAGCC
Organism: Neorhizobium phenanthreniclasticum; assembly: GCF_040066075.1. Taxonomy (NCBI): domain Bacteria; kingdom Pseudomonadati; phylum Pseudomonadota; class Alphaproteobacteria; order Hyphomicrobiales; family Rhizobiaceae; genus Neorhizobium; species Neorhizobium phenanthreniclasticum. Next base: position 66,583 of record NZ_JBEAAL010000005.1, on the reverse strand, counting down.
GACCTTTTCGTAAAGCGCTATGGCCCGCGGGTTATCCGCGTGAACGTCCAGCTCGACACGATGCAGGCCGATTTCGCGCGCCGCCTCAAGCGTCGCCGAGATCAGCCGCGTCCCGAGCCCTTTGTCCCGGTAACCGGGGATGATCCCCATGCCGAGAGTTCCGCGATGGGCGTGGCTCGGCCGGTCGTGGCGGCGGATATCGCACCAGCCGACCACCCCGTCATCAGCCACCGCCACGAATTGCGGATGGCCGCCCTCGATCATGCCGAGCACAAAAGTGCGCGTCGATTCCAGCGGCGGCGCCTCCAGGAAGCTCAAATATTTCCGCTCGCGCGAGACTGTATCGAGCGCCGTGTGGAAGCTCTCGATATGGTCTTCGCGGATGGATTCGATCGCGATGGTTTCGGACAGCATTCTCACGCAGCCTTGATCTTGGCCTTGCGCGACAAATGCGCCACGACGTTCTCGATCATCCGCATGCCGGCATCGCCGCCAAGCGTCATGATCGATTCCGGATGGAACTGCACCGCCGCCACCGGTTCCTTGGCGTGCTCGATGCCCATGATCGTGCCGTCCTCGCTTTCCGCCGTGATGATGAAATCCGGATGCAGCGTCTTCGGATCGGCGAAGATCGAGTGGTAACGGCCGACCGTCACTTCCTTCGCAAGGCCGGAAAAGACGATGCCCGGCTCCAGCACGCGGATGCGGGACGGCTTGCCGTGCATCGGCAGCGCCAGATGCCGGAGTTCCCCGCCATAGGCTTCCGCCAGCGCCTGCAAGCCGAGGCAGACGCCGAAGATCGGCAAGTTTCTTGCCCTCGCCTTTTTGATCGTCGCCTTGCAGTCGAAATCCTTCGGATTGCCAGGACCCGGCGACAGCACCACGAGGTCCGGATCGAAGCGGTCGAACACCTCTTCCGCCACCGGGGAGCGCACCGTCGACACGGTGGCACCCGTCTGGCGGAAATAGTTGGCGAGCGTATGGACGAAACTGTCCTCATGATCGACGAGCAGGATCTTGACCCCTTGCCCGACCCGCGCCACGTCGCGACCGATCTTCGCCGTATTGCCGGTGCGGGCATCGCGAATCGCAGCGATCATGGCGGATGCCTTGAGCTCGGTCTCGGCCTCCTCTTCATGCGGATCGGAATCATTGAGCAGCGTCGCGCCGGCCCGCACTTCCGCGATACCGTCTTTCACACGGATGGTCCTGAGCGTCAGCCCGGTGTTCATGTCGCCGTTGAAGCCGACCATGCCGATCGCCCCGCCATACCAGGCGCGCGGGCTCTTCTCGTGGTTCTCGATGAAGCGCATCGCCCACAGCTTCGGCGCGCCGGTGACCGTGACGGCCCAGGCGTGGGAGAGAAAACCGTCGAAGGCGTCCATGTCCTCCCGCAAGCGTCCTTCGATGTGGTCGACGGTATGGATGAGACGCGAATACATCTCGATCTGCCGCCGGCCGATCACCTTCACCGACCCCGGTTCGCAGACGCGCGACTTGTCGTTCCGGTCGACATCCGAGCACATGGTGAGCTCGGACTCGTCCTTCTTGGAATTGAGCAGCTTCAGGATCTGCTCCGAATCCGAGATAGCATCCTCGCCGCGCTTGATCGTGCCGGAGATCGGGCAGGTCTCGATGCGCCGGCCGGAGACCCGCACGAACATTTCCGGCGAGGCGCCGATCAGATATTCCTGGTTTCCGAGATTGATGAAGAAGGAATAGGGCGACGGATTGATCGCCTTCAGCCGGTTGGAAATCTCCGACGGCTTCGAGTCGCAGCGCTCCATGAATTTCTGGCCGGGCACAACCTCGAACAGGTCGCCGCGCCGGAAACTCTCCTTCGCCTTCACCACAAGCTCGGCATATTCGCCCGGCTTATGGTCGCCCTTCGGCGGCGTCGTGGTCGTCCGCTGGAAAGGTTCCGGCGCGATATCGGCCGACTTGCCTTCGGTCGTGGCGCCATCCTTTGAAAAATCATAGCGGTCGATCCAGGCCTTGGCCGCGTGATGGTCGACGACCAGGATCTCGTCGGGCAGGAAAAGCACCATGTCGCGCTGGTCTTCCGGTCGCGCCATGGAGAGCTTGATGGCATCGAACTGGAAGGCAAGGTCGTAGCCGAAGGCGCCGAACAGGCCGATCGCCGAGTCCGCTTCCGAATAAAAGAGATCGACGATCGCCCGCAGCACGGAGAAGACCGTCGGCATCTTGGAGCGCTCTTCCTCGGTGAAGACGCGCGTCGGCTCCTTGACGGTGAGGTCCAGCCGGCAGGCGGTCCGTTCACCCAGCGTCAGGTCGGCGACCGTCTTCAGCTTGTCGGCGACGAAACCGAGCAACACCTCGCCCCGCTCATTATAGGCTTCGATCCACACCCTGCGGCCGTTGCAGGAAATCCCGAGCGGCGGATCGGCGATCGCCGTATCCCAGCGGGTATAGCGGCCCGGATATTCGTAGTTGGAGGAGAAGACGGCGCCCCGCCGCTCGTCGAGCCGGTCGACATAGGAGGAAATCGCCGTCGCATAGTCGGCCGCGCGCCGCTGCCGGCTGACGGTGATCCCTCCCCGGGTCTCGTAGACTTCCGAACCGTCATCCCGAATGATCGTTACCATTGTCCTGCCTCTCCGATCTGGTTCGCCGATCCCCGTGCGGCCAATAAAAAAGCCGCCTCGGTTCTCGGGCGGCTTTGGTCTTGTCGATGGACATGACTGGTCAAGGCCGCGTAATGCGTGCCGGCCACCAGTTACCAATGTTCATCGAAATCGTCATGGGTGGAATTGTTAGCTTGGCTCGCGGCTACGCGCAAGCGAATTTCTTCGGCTCACGATGCGACCAAACGGAAGGGAAATGCGTTGCTCCTCCGCCAACCTGCCGGAGGAGGCCAGAAGCATGAAGCGATCCCTTTGCCTGCTTGCGATGAGCGTACCGCTTTTGCTCGGCGCCACCCTGCCGAAGCACGGCCCTGTTCCATCCGCAAAGCCGGCCGAAAGGACCGGGCCGGCACCGGAGGCTGCGGCGCCCGAAGTTCGGAGCGAGGAACCAGAAGCCCCGGCAATGAAATCCGAACAGCCCAGGGCCGCCGAAGTTCCCGCACCCTTGCCAAAGCCTGAAGAAAAACCGCAGCAGCCAGTTCCTTCCGTGACGACTACCCCGGACGATGGACCAAAGCCCGACGGTAAGGAAAAGGAGGAAGACGAGGCCGAAGCTCCACCGCCTCCGCCCCCGCTCGTCAAGGAAGATCCGGAAGAACTGAAAGCTTGCCTGGCTGAACTTTCCGCACTCGGCGCGAAATTCGAGCCGGGCGATCCGATCGACGACGGCAATGGCTGCGGCATCGAACATCCGGTCGAGGTCGCGGAAGTCCTGCCGGGCGTAGACCTCGGCGGCGCCACCATGCGATGCAAAACCGCGGTGACCATGGCGCACTGGCTGAAGGACACCGTCCAGCCCGCGATGAACATCGCGATGCCGGGGCGGAAGATCGTCGGCATTGCGCCTGGCTCCACCTATGCCTGCCGTCTGCGAAACGGCGCGTCGACCGGCAAGATTTCCGAGCACGCCCGCGGCAACGCCATCGATGTCGCCGCCTTCAGGCTCGACAATGGCGAGACGATGGAGATGAAGCCACGCGACGAGGATTCCACACTCGAAGGAGCATTCCAGCGCACCGCGACCGCCGGCGCCTGCCTGCACTTCACCACCGTCCTGTCACCCGGCAGCGATGCCGCACACCAGACTCACCTGCATCTCGACATCATGGAGAGGAGGAACGGGTACAGGTATTGCCGGTGAATCAGATTGGGCACTGCCTGAAATCTATCAGAACAACCCTTCCACAAACCCCTCGTCATTCAGGAAAATCCGCTCGGCCGAAGGTACGCGCGGCAGGCCCGGCATGGTCATGATCTCGCCGGTGATGGCGACGACGAAGCCGGCGCCGGCCGAAAGCCTGACCTCGCGCACATGCACGACATGCCCTTCCGGCGCGCCGCGCAGGTTGGGATCGGTGGAGAAGGAATATTGCGTCTTGGCGACGCAGATCGGCAGGTCGCCGTAGCCCTGTTCCTCCCAGGTCTTCAACTGGTCCTGCACGCCCCTGTCGGACGTCACCTCGCCGGCATGATAGATTTTCGAAGCGATGATCTCGATCTTCTCCATCAGTGGCAGATGGTCGGGATAGAGCGGCTGGAATTTCGCCTGACCGCCCTCGGCAAGCTCGACCACCTTTTCCGCCAGTTCCTCGATGCCCGCCGAACCCTCCGCCCAGTGACGGCAGAGAATGGCGTCGGATCCGTGCCGCGCCGCATAGTCTTTCACGGCAGAGATTTCGGCATCGGTATCCGACGTGAAATGGTTGATGGCGACGACCACCGGCACGCCGAATTTCCGCACATTTGCGATGTGACGGCCGAGATTGGCGCATCCGCGCTGCAGCGCCTCGACATTTTCAGCGGAAAGATCGTCCTTCCTCACTCCGCCGTTCATCTTGAGCGCCCTGACGGTTGCGACGATCACCGCCGCGTGAGGCTTCAGTCCAGCCTTGCGGCACTTGATGTCGAAGAATTTCTCCGCCCCGAGATCTGCCCCGAAACCCGCTTCCGTCACCACGTAGTCACCGAGCTTCAGCGCCGTCCTGGTGGCGATCACCGAATTGCAGCCATGCGCGATATTGGCGAAAGGCCCGCCATGCACAAAGGCCGGATTGTTTTCCAGCGTCTGCACGAGGTTCGGCTGCATGGCATCCTTGAGCAGAACCGTCATCGCCCGATGGGCCTTGATGTCGCGCGCAAACACCGGCGTCCTGTCGAACCGGTATCCGACGACAATGTCGCCGAGCCGCCGTTCGAGGTCGTTGAGGTCCGACGCCAGGCAGAGGATCGCCATGACTTCCGAGGCGACGGTGATATCGAACCCGCTCTCCCGTGGGAAACCGTTGGCCACACCACCGAGTGAGGCAACCATCTGGCGCAGAGCCCGGTCGTTCATGTCCATCACCCGCCGCCAGGTGATGCGCCGCACGTCGATGTTCTCGGCGTTCCCCCAATAGACGTGGTTGTCGATCATCGCGGCGAGCAGGTTGTGCGCCGCCGTGATGGCGTGGAAATCGCCGGTGAAGTGCAGGTTGATATCTTCCATCGGCACGACCTGGGCATAACCGCCGCCGGCCGCTCCGCCTTTCGTTCCGAAGCAGGGCCCGAGCGACGGCTCGCGGACGCAGATCACGGCCTTTTTGCCGATGCGGTTGAGCCCGTCGCCCAAACCCACGGTCGTCGTGGTCTTGCCCTCGCCCGCCGGCGTCGGATTGATCGCCGTGACGAGGATAAGCTTGCCGTCCGGACGATCTGAAAGCGAGGTGATAAAATCGGCCCCGACCTTCGCCTTGTCGTAACCATAGGGCGCCAGCGCATCCGCCGGTATCCCCAGCCGCGCGCCGATTTCGGCGATCGGCTTTTTCTTCGCGGCGCGCGCAATCTCGATATCCGATTTGACGGCTGCCATGCGTTCCCCGCTCCCGTTCGTTCTGTGGAGTTCGAATATGCCCGTGCGGTTATGAATAGCGAAGGAAACGTAATGTGGGAATGGCAGTGATGGAAAGGGACGCCCCCAGAAGTGTGGCTTTTACGCATCACACGATAACTTGACTCAAAAAGTCAGATTCAAACTTGACTCCTTTTGTTTAGATTTTTAATTCTCGCCGCCGGGGCTTCCGCTGAGCGGAAATCGACAAATCCGAATTCTTTTCCGCGCGTTGGGCAATGAACGGCGCGCGACGTTGCCGCATGCTTTTTAAAGGGGGCTTTCATGGGTTCACGCTTTTTACGACACCAGCATCTTTGGGCTGGAACTGCCATGGTCATGGCACTGGGTATCACCTCCACGGCTTATGCGCAGGAGGCGACGACGGACGACCAGTCGACGGAGCTGAAACCGATTGTGCTGACGACGGAGAAAGGCGGTCGGGTTGCAGATTCCCCGCAGACACAGACCACTGAGCGCGCAAAAATCCAGGAGCGCATGGTCACCGATTTCAAGGATTTCGCCCGCCGCATCGATGCCGGCGTGAATTTCAACAGCAACACCAAGAGCGTCAATATCCGCGGTCTGCAGGACCAGCGAGTCCTGACGACGATCGACGGCATTCGTCTGCCCTGGCTCACCGACCCGCGCGACAGCGCCCAGGGCGGTGTCAATTCCTTCGATTTCGACAGCTTGTCTTCAGTCGATATCACCAAGGGTGCAGATTCCAGTCGCTACGGCTCCGGCGCACTGGGCGGCGTCGTGGAACTGCGCACCCTCAATCCGGAGGACCTGATCGATGAGGGCAAGAATTTCGGCGCGCTCACCAAAACCACCTATGACAGCGCGGACCAGAGCGCGGGCGGCAATGCCGCCATCGCCGGCAGGTTCAACGATAGCTGGCTGCTCGTCCAGGGCGGTTACAAGAAGGGCCACGAGACCGAGAACCAGGGACACATCGGCGGTTATGGTACGACCCGAACGGAAGCCAATCCGGCCGACTTCGTTCAAAAGAACCTCCTCGTGAAGTTCCATCAGTATCTGGAAGGCGGTCACCGCTTCGGGCTGACGGCGGACCTCTTCAACCGCGACGAGGACTTCGACAACATGCGCGGCACAACGTCCAGCTATGAGCAGGGCGGCTTCAAGTCCGGCGAGGAAGTCGATCGCAAGCGCTTCTCCGGCTCCTACGACTTCATCTCCCCCGATGGCACCGATATTGTCGACCAGGCGAGCGTCAACATCTATTGGCAGAAGGAAAAGCTGAACAATACGACGGATGCAGTCCGGCTGATTGATCCTCGTGCCTTCGCACCGGGCGGTGCCGGCTGGCACTATGGCCCTCCCTACGGCGTATACAAGCGCGACAACACGATCGAGCAAACCTCCTACGGCATCACCGGCAATGCCGAGAAAGAACTTGAGATCGGCGGAGTGGCGCATGAATTCCGGTTCGGCGGCGAACTCTACTGGCAAAAGACCCACCAATACTCCTCCGGGGTCGATAATTGCCCGGATGTCGACTGGACGACCGTTCCTCAGCCCTATGGCCCGCAGTCCTGCCGCCTTCTGCATTCCAACGCCTCGGACATGCCCGATGTGGATAGCGTCGTGTTCGGCGCCTTCGTGGAAGACGACATCAAACTGATGGACAATCGCCTCACCATCACTCCGGGTGTGCGTTTCGACTGGTACAGCCACGATCCGAAATCCACCGCGGCCTTCGAACGAAGCCCGAACTACGATCCGTCCTATCTGAACTCGAACGAGGACTTCGGTATCTCGCCGAAGCTGCGCTTCGCATGGCAGGCAACTCCCGAACTCGAACTCTTCGCGCAATATGCGAGAGGCTTCCGCGCCCCGACCGTGACGGAACTCTACCAGAATTACGGCGCGCCGGGTTCCTATGCCCGCATTGGCAATCCCGACCTCGAAACCGAAACCAGCAACGGCTTCGAGATCGGCGCGAAATATGTCGGGACCGACTATTCCGTCTCGGCGACCGTCTTCAACAACTACTACCGCAACTTCATCGATACCGTCACGATTGCACCGCCCGGCGGAGAATATCCGATCGGCGGCATCACCGGTTACGACAACATCAATAAGGTCCGCATCTACGGCATTGAACTCGCCGGCGAATGGCGGTTCCATCCGCATTGGCGCACCTGGGGTTCGTTTGCCTGGACCAACGGCCGCGATAGCGAAACGGGTGCATATCTGAACTCCGTCGCTCCGCTGCGCGCCATCGTCGGCCTCGGATATGCGCAGGAAACCTGGGGAACGGACGTCTCGCTCACCATGGCGGCGGACCGCGACAAGGTCAGCGGCAGCGGCTTCGAAGCTCCGGGCTACGGCATTGTCGATCTGTCCGCCTGGTGGGCTCCCGAACAGATCGGTGAGGTGGATGTCAGAGGCCTGAAGGTGCAGGCAGGTGTCTTCAACGTTTTCGACAAGAAATATTGGGACGCCGTCAGCGTACCGGACGGCACGACCATCGCCAGCCGCGACTATTACAGTGAGCCGGGCCGAACCTTCAAAGTCTCCATCAGCAAGAAGTTCTGATCACTTCTTGTCCGAGACCGGAAACGCCGCGCCGCCAGGTGCGGCGTTTTCTCGTTAGCCGCCCTGTCTTGCAACCTTCACCATCGCCAGCTAAGTGACGCGGGTTTCACGAGCCTGGAGAAGACAATCGTATGAAATCGCTGGAGTTGCTGGTCGAACGGATCATCCTGTCGAGCCGCTGGATTCTCGTCGCTTTCTATCTCGGACTGGTGGCAGCGCTCGCCGTCTATGCTGTCTCCTTCGCAGTCAAATTCCTGAAGGTCGCAGAAAACGTCTTCGCGCTCGGCGAGGCGGAGATGATCCTCGCTATGCTCGGCCTGATCGATGCGGCTCTTGTCGCCAGCCTGATCGTCATGGTGATGATCTCCGGCTACGAGAATTTCGTCAGCCGCTTCGACGAGGCCGAAGCCGACGTCTCCTTCCTCGGCAAGCTCGATGCCGGCAGCCTGAAGATCAAGGTCGCCTCCTCGATCGTGGCGATCTCCTCCATCCACCTGCTGCAGATTTTCCTGAATGCCAGCCAGTACGACAATACGAAGCTGATGTGGTACACGATCATCCACCTTGCCTTCGTCATCTCCGCCGTCATGCTCGGCTGGCTGGAGCGCATCATGTCGAAGGCCAAGGCCGAGAAATACGAAGAGAAGCTTTGAGAGCCGCCTTCACCGAATGGCCCGGAGCGCTCCGGGTTTCCTCGTTGCGAATACCGACAGGCCGTCGTGCCACCTCCCGGCGCTTCGCTTTGGCTCGGCGAGTTCGACGCTCAAAACGCTCCACCGGAGGGTTTTGCCAGCAAGCCGTCGCGGCTCACCCCTCACCGATCGCGATCAGGCTGGCATTGCCGCCCGCCGCCGCGGTGTTGACCGAGATCACCTGCTCCTCCGCAAACCGCATCAGGTAGGCCGGGCCGCCCGCCTTGAAGCCGGTGCCGGAAAGCTTGGAGCCGCCGAAGGGCTGCGTGCCCACCACGGCGCCGATCATGTTGCGGTTGATGTAGACATTGCCGGTATCGAGCGCTTCGGTCACCTTGCGAATGGTGGATTCGATGCGGCTATGGACGCCAAGCGTCAGCCCGTAGCCCGTCGCATCGACTGCGGCGAGCACCTTGTCGAGTTCCTTCGCCTTCCAGCGCACCACGTGCAGCACGGGACCGAACACCTCCCTGGTGAGTGCCGCCGGACTGTCGAGCTCGATGATGTGAGGCGCGAAGAAGTTGCCCGTCTCCGGCACGTTGCCGGCATAGCACACCTTCTGCTTCACGCGCATCTCGGCCACGTGGTCGGCGAGCATCTGCCGCTGGTTCTCGTCGATGATCGGCCCGACATCGGTATTCTGCTTCGAAGGATCCCCGAGATTGAGTTCGGCCGCCGCGCCCTCGATCATCTTCAACATCCCGTCCGCCACGTCCTCCTGCAGGAACAGGATGCGAAGCGCCGAGCAGCGCTGGCCTGCCGAACGGAAAGCCGACACGACCACATCGTCCGCGACCTGTTCGGAAAGCGCTGTCGCATCGACGATCATCGCGTTGATGCCGCCGGTTTCTGCGATCAGCGGCACGATCGGACCGTCCTTCGCGGCCAGCGTCCGGTTGATTGCCCACGCCGTCTTCGTGGAACCGGTGAAGGCGACGCCGGCGAGCCTCGGATGCGCCGTGATCGCAGAACCGACATCCGGCCCGCCCGGCAAGAGCGCCAGCGCTTCTGCCGGTACGCCCGCCTGGTGAAAGAGCTTGACGGCTTCATAGGCGATCAGCGGCGTCTGCGGCGCGGGCTTGGCGATGACCGTGTTGCCGGCGACCAGCGCCGCCGATATCTGGCCCAGGAAGATGGCGAGAGGGAAATTCCACGGCGAGATGCAGCCGAATACGCCGCGGCCGCGCCAGAGGTGGCGGTTGTCCTCCCCCGTCGGTCCCGGCATCTGTACCGGCGCACCGAAAAGCTCGCGCCCCTTGTCGGCATAGTAGCGGCAAAAATCCACCGCCTCGCGGATTTCCGCGATACCGTCGTCCAGCGTCTTGCCGGCTTCCGCAGCGAGCAATGCCAGCAGCCGGTTGCGGTTTTCTTCGAGCAGACCGGCCATGCGTTCCAGGCACGCGGCGCGCGTATCCACCGGCTGGCGCGACCAGGCCTTGAACGCCTTGTCGGCTGCGGTGAATGCGGCATCCACATCCGCAGGCGTGGCCTCCTTCACCGTACCGACGGTCTTCGACCGGTCGGCCGGCGACGTGACCCGCTTTTCCTCCGCCCTGGAGGTCACACCGGCGACGAGCGGCCCGGCCTTTACCTCCGGCAACGGCTTCGACAAATCCCCCATCAGCCGGTCGAGACTTTCGCGATGGCCGAACTCGAAACCAGCGCTGTTCTTGCGGCGGCCATAGATGTCGGAGGGCAGCGGAATCTGCTTGTGCCGCGCGCTTGCACCATCGTCGAGACCCAGCCGGGCGGCCGGCCTTTCCAGCAATTTTTCGACCGGAACCTGCTTGTCGCCCGCAACCGCCACGAAGGAGGAATTCGCACCATTCTCCAGCAGCCGCCGCACCAGATAGGCGAGCAGATCGCGATAGCCGCCGACCGGCGCATAGATGCGGCAGGCGATCCGGTCGTTGCTTTCGAGCAGGTCGTCATAGAGCGCCTCGCCCATGCCATGCAGCCGCTGGAATTCAAACCCGGTGCGATCCGGGCCTGCAAGTTCCAGAATGGTCGAGACGGTCAACGCATTGTGGGTGGCGAACTGCGGGAAGATGCGTGCACGCTTGGAAAGAAGCTGCTGCGCGCAGGCGAGATAGGAAAGATCGGTCGCCGGCTTGCGCGTCCAGACCGGATAGTCATCGAGCCCGCGTTCCTGCGCCCGCTTCACCTCCGTATCCCAATAGGCGCCCTTGACGAGCCGCACCATCATGCGCCGGCCAAGCGTCGCACAGAGCTGATCGATATAATCGATCACCGCAGCCGCACGCTTCTGATAGGCCTGGATGGCGAGACCGAAGCCGTCCCAGCCGGAAAGCGACGGGTCCGAGAAGACGGCAGCGATGACGTCGAGTGACAGTTCCAGCCGGTCGGCCTCTTCCGCATCGACGGTGAAATTGAGCTGATGCTCCTTGGCCATGCGGGCAAGGTCGGTGAGCGCAGGAACGAGTTCCTTCATCACCCGGTCGCGATGGGTGGCGAGATAGCGCGGATGCAGCGCCGAGAGCTTGACCGAAATGCCCATCCGGTCGGGAAGCTGCTTGCCCTTGCCGCGCTTCGCCATATGCGCACCGATCGCCTGGATCGCATCCGCATAGGATCGGAAATAGCGCTTGGCATCCTCGGCCGTGCGAGCCCCCTCGCCCAGCATGTCGAAGGAATGGCGGTATCCCTTCTCCTCGCTTTTGGCGGCGCGGGAAAGTGCATCCTTCATCGTTTCGCCCAGCACGAAATGATGGCCGAGGAAACGCATCGCCTGCTTGGTCGCGCTGCGCACCGTCGGCAAGCCGACACGCTTGACGAGACCGCGCAAGATTCCTTCCGGCGTCTCACCGGGGCCGATGACACGGGCCGAAACGGCAAGCGCCCAGGCGGAAGCCGATACGAACCAGCTTTCGCCGGAGGCTTCATGGGTGCTCCAGCCGCCCTCGCGCAACTTGTCCTCGATGAGGCGGTCCTGCGTCAGCGCGTCCGGCACGCGCAGAAGCGCCTCCGCAAGGACCATCAGCGCCAGCCCTTCCCGCGTCGAAAGACCGTATTCCCGCAAAAAATCCTCGACGCCGCCGACCTTGCCCCCGCCATCGCGGATGGCATTGATCATCCGCCTGGCCCGCTGGTCGATTGCCGCATCCTGCGCGGGCGAAAAGCTTGTACGGGCCGCAAACTGTCGGATCAGCCGGTCGTCATCTCCGGCATAGGGCGCGCTAAAGGGAATGAAGGGTTCGATAGGGGCATAGTCGCTCATGGGCATCTCCGTTTCATTCTCCACATAGCGGGAATTCTCTGGTGGTTTCAGCGGATTTTCATGATAATAACTGGAAATAAAACATCCTTTTTTTCGATTTATAGTGGAACATGAAGGAACTCGACCGTCTCGACCGCAAAATCCTCCGGGCGCTCCAGAAAGAGGGGCGTCTGAGCAATATAGAGCTCGCAGATCGCGTCAGCCTTTCGCCGACCGCGACGGCCGAGCGCGTCAAGCGGTTGACCCGCGAGGGGTATATCCTCGGTTATAGCGCGCAGCTCTCACCGGAGAAACTTGGCCGCAACCTGCTCGTCTTCGTCCAGGTCAAGCTCGATCGCACGACCCCTGACGTTTTTGACGCATTCGCAGCCGCCGTCAAACGCAGCGACGATGTGATGGAATGTCATATGGTGGCCGGCGGTTTCGACTATCTGGTGAAGGCGCGGGTGGCGGGAATGGAAGCTTACCGACAATTCCTCTCGGAGGTGATTCTCCCGCTTCCGGGCGTCCGGGAAACCCACACCTATGCGGTGATGGAGGAGATTAAGGGAACCGGATATATCCCGGTCTAAAAAATCCTTCCTGCTAAGCTCCTGAAATAGCAAAAAGAAACTGATTGACTATCACAAAATAGGCGAATATTTGCTGCATTGCACGAAATTTTGTTGGCCATTCAAACAGTTTTAGATATTTGTTAACTATAACATAAACACCTGTCAGCTTTGCTCGTATGATCACTCTGGAACGGCAGTCGATCTTGAACAGCGAGATTTCCACCGCGGATTCGCCAGGGGAAATCTTTGCGGCGATGAAGCGCGTCGCCCATGAGTTCGGGTTCCGGCACGTCACGCTTTTTGCCGCAGGCTCGCCGGATGAGAATCTGGTATCGCGGATGATCGTCGAGACGACGCTGCCTTCCGCCTATATCCAGGAGTTCGATCGCCGCCGCCTCCTGCGTCTCTGCCCGGTCGCGCCGATCATCTCCAAATCGGTTCTGCCCTATTGCTGGTCTCTCGATGAATCCGAGAACGTGCGCGGTTTTGCGATCCCTGCAGCCATGGAGGAATTGCAGCGCCGCTACAAGTTGATCACCAGCGTCGCCATGGCCCTGAATTCCATCGATGGCGACCGTTTCCTGCTGCGTTTCGATGGCACTCGGCCGCGGCTGACCCAGGTGGAACTCAACGAGATCGGCATGATCGTGCTGCATGCCTTCGATGTCTTCGACAAGATCCGCCGGAGCGCCAAAACGGTGGGCGCCGGCCCGCTTTCCAGTCGTGAACTGGAGGTTGTCCGCTGGACGGCGCAGGGCAAGACCTCTGCTGAAATTGGCCGCATTCTTTCGTTATCGGATCATACGGTGAACGCCTACATGACCAATGCCATCAAGAAACTGGATTGCGTCAACCGCACCCAGTTGGTAGCTAAGGCACTCAGGCTGCGACTGATAATGTAAGCTCGGGAACACCTTCCCGGCCCCGGGAGGAAGAGATTGCCGTTTTGGGTTCAGCACACCGAAAAACGCGTCAATACTCAATATCAGGAAGTTGGCCTCTCGCCTGCCGAGGTGGTTGAACTCGCCTCGGCATTCCGTCTCTACGGCTTCTGGCGGATCGATCTGGACACTGGCCATTTCTTCGCGACCGAGGACCTCTGTCGCCTCTTCGGTCTGGAGCCGCAGGATGGACCTGTGAACCTGATGGCCATCACCGCCCGTATCCACCCCGACGACATGCCGCAATTGATGGAAACCTTCGAGCGAGCCAGCGCCGAGAAACTGATCTACCACAATATCTATCGAGTGAGGGCCGACGCCGAGGATTACAAATATGTCCGCACCGTCGGCAAGTTTCGCGACAGGCCAGGCACCGGCGGCGAAGTCGTCGGACTCACCTACGAATTCTTCGCTCAACACCCCGGCGCTACGTTTTTTCTCGACGAGCCTGACCCCTGATTGGTGGTTTCCAAACCTACCGATCCAGCACCGAGCGCACTTCCACGAGGTTTGAGCGGACCATCAGGGTATGAAAGCCCATGACGGCGAGATGGCTCGGCATGATCAGGCCGTCCTCGCGCCCATTGGAGACGATCGATGGCTGGATGCGCAACGCGGCACGGAACCGGTTGAGCGTTTCATTCCATATCTGCCCGAGATTGCGCTCGCGGATCACCTGGGAAAAGTCGGCGCCGGCACCCGAAAGCACGGCGTAATAACCGTAAAGCTGACCGTAGGCGAACCAGAACCTGTCGTCCGCACGCGTGTCGAACCAGCCGCCTCCGTGATTTTCCGAGCGATCGCGCAGGATCGCCGCCGTTCCCCCGAGGTCGTTGGCGATCCGGTCGATGAACTGGATCAGGTTGTCGGCCCGAGTGTCGAAGGTCGCGTTGCAGGCGGAAAGATCCCTGTTGAAGGTCCTCAGCTTCTCGATCGCAGTCCGATAATAGGCCGGCGTCGGTGTCTTGAAGCCGAAGGGATCGAGCCCGAAATACCAGGAATATTCGTCGAACTGCAGGTTGCCGCGCGCGTCCTGCAGGTTGCTGTTGATGCCGGACGTGCCACGAACCCGCCCCAGCGTGTCGACGAGTTCGCTCGAGGTGCGCCGCACCGCCTGATTCACGCCGCGCTGGAACGAGGCCTTGTTGTCGAGGAAGGGCGTGTGATCCCAGTCGACGCCGAAGAAGCCGAGCCGATAGAGCAGCATCGAGGATATCCAGGCGTTCTGGTTGACGTTCATGTCGGTGAGATCGGCCACAGCATCGACGATCGCCGACGACTGGCACTGTCTGGCGTTCGTGGCGGCTGCGGTCGCGCCGCCGCCGGCGGAGGCTGCGGCCGGTAGTTCCTGTCCGGCCGGCGTGGTGCGTTCCGACCAGCGGTAACTGTCGACGAAATTCGGGTTGAAGCCGCTCCAGATCTGCGTCTGCCAGAAGAAGTAGCCGTAGAAGCCGATGAGAAGCGCGAGAACCGCGAGGATCGGCCCCTTCACCATCCAGTGACGCCGGCCGTACCAGCCATGCGCCGCCATGAACGGCCAGATGAGCCAGGCGACCAGAAGCCCGATACCTCTGCCGACGGCCTGGCCGATCCGTTGGAAGAAGGCGGTAATTCCGTCGAGCATCGCAGTCTCCTGTCGGGCGGGGCATCGGATTTGCTCAACACATATTGGCTCGGCTGCCGAAGACAAGGACAAAAATCAACTGTGGGATGTTTTGGAATCGGAAGGGGCGTTTCGTCGCGGTCAGGGCCGCATGAATTTGAAATCGGAGATCGCGGGCAGCCGCCAGCCCGCCCCTGCCGGATGTGCCTCGGCAGCCGCCTGTCTGACAGCTTCGGCCGGAAACCGTTCGGCAAAGGCCTCGTTGGCGCGGTCCCTGCGCCGGTCGAGACCGTGGACGCTCAGCATACCCTTGGAGAAACGCTCGATTTCAGGAGCCAGGCTCGGAAAGTCTTCAGGCCTTAGGTCTTTGTCGCCGTGCCGCGACACGACCTCGGAAAAGACCTGGTAGAGGATGAGCAGGTCCTCCACGTCGATCAGGAGCTTGTGCATCAGCACGTTGCAAGTGCCGACGCCGGAATTGAGCCCATCGATGAAGGTCTGGAACACCGCGACGAAATGTTCCGTCCGGCGCGCAGCCTCGACGCCTGTCATCGCCTCTCCGCTTTCCCCGTGCAGTTTTTCAATGATGTCCGGCCGGTGGTCGATGAAGGCCTTCAGATCGGCTTCGCCCTTGCTGCGCTGTGCAAGGAGAGTTACGCGCTCTGCCCGCACGAGCGCGGCAAGCCGGTCGGCGCGCCTCAGCAGCTCGGCAAGATGATCAAGCGACACCGACCTGCGCGAACGCGCCAGCCGGCGGCGACGCATCGCGCTCCTCGATACGAGGCCGATCAGCTTCTCGAATCGCGTCGGCACCTCACGCATGTCGAATTCGCGGGCCCGGAACTCGATCTCCGCCGCAAGCCGCGCCACAAGATGCGCCAAGGCGGCTTCGACCGCCTGCCGTCCCGGCGCGCTCGCCTTGAAGCGCTCCGCTTCGATCGCAAGCTTCGCTTCTTCGGGAAGAATGAGGCTCTCAGCCGCTTCGGCAAGCATCGACGCCGGCGGCTCAAACGCTTCGCGCGTTGCCACCAACGCGTCGCCGATGCGCTCCATCTCGCTGTCGAAAACCTGGGCCTCCGCCACGCCACCTCTCCTGCCGATCGCAGACAGGATAGAGCATCGGACCGGAAAGTGTGAAGCGGTTTTCCGAAAATCGGTGCTCAAACAAAAAGTTAGAGAGGCAGTGGAACTATGCCGTGGGTAGCGCGGCGCTGGTCACAAGCCGAGCTTGGCGATTTCCGCCTCCAGCCTTTCCTTCGCCTTCTTCGGCATCTTCGTGGCCTTCACGGCGTCGATATTGGCAGGCGCGTCGCCCACCACGACCAGAGCCACCATGCCCATGCCGTAATGCGGCGTGCATTTGAACACGTAGGCGCCCGGCTTGTCGGCGGTGAACGAAACGTCCTCGCTGATCTTACCCTTGATCGGGGCGACGCCCTCCGGCACGAGGCCCGGCATCGAGACGACATCGTGCCCTTTGTCCACCGCGACGAATTTGATCGTGTCGCCGGGCTGCACCTTCACCGCCGCCGGTTCGAACACCATGGCCTGACCATCGCTCCCCTTGTTGAGCATCTTCACTTCGATCTCGGCACCGAAGGCCGGAAGGGTGAGAAGAGCAAGCGTTGCAGCAAGGGTGAAGGTCTTTGTCGCGTTTCTGCGCATGTAAGCACTCCTGGAAAAGCCTGACTTTTAATGGCCAGAATGCCTACTCATCATCCCCATTGCCGGCTTTGACCAGAGTCAATCTCGTCGCATTGCCGCGGCTTTCCGTCTCAGATAGTCAACGAAGACCAAACCGCGATCAGTCGCAGCGCATCCTGTCTTCCCAATGCCGGCGGCAAAGCGACACATATTTCTCGTTTCCGCCGACTTCGACCTGTGCGCCCTCGCGCACCAGATTGCCCTCCGCGTCGAGCCGCACCACCATGGTTGCCTTGCGGCCGCAGAAGCAGATAGTGCGCACTTCCCGCAGCTCGTCGGCGATCGCCAGGAGCTCCAGCGAGCCGGGAAAGAGCTTGCCCTGGAAATCGGTCCTCAGTCCGTAAGCCATGACCGGAATTCCGATCCGGTCGCAGACACGCGCGAGCTGCCACACCTGCTCGGCGGACAGGAATTGTGCCTCGTCCACGAAGACGCAGGCGATCTGCTCTTGCGCATGCATGGCTTCGATCGCCGAAAGGAGATCGTCGGACGACCCAAAAGGGATTGCATCGGAGGAAAGGCCGATCCTGGACGCGACCCGCCCCTCGCCCGCTCTGTCGTCGAGCGCGGCGATGAAGATCGCCGTGCGCATGCCGCGCTCCTGATAGTTGTAGGAGGCCTGCAAGAGCATGGTCGACTTGCCGGCATTCATCGTCGCGTAGTGGAAATAGAGCTTGGCCATGCCCCCGCTTCTGCTCGCGATCGGGATTCGAGGAAAGCGGGGGAAGCCGATAACCACAGGAAACTCGAACGCGGCCGCGGCAGCATCCCGGGAGAATCGGCCAGAAGAAATCCCGCACAGCCCGGCTCCTGTCTGGCGGCAGAAATTAGCGTCATGTCACATCCGGCAGTTTCCAGTCGTCATGTGTTCGGAAGTGTCGAAAGGAGCCGACGATGACACAGAGATTGAACCCCTTCACCACAAGCCCCGATGCAATGCAGCCGTGGATCGAGCTGGGAAAGACGATTCAGGCCAATGGCCTTGAGCCGCTGTTGAGAGAGCTCGTGATGACGCGGGCGGCGCAGATAAACGGCTGCACCTTTTGCCTCCATCACCACATTGCGGATGCCCGCAAGCATGGAGAGACGGAAGACCGACTTCACCTTCTCAGCGCATGGCGCGAATCCACGCTTTATTCCAACCGCGAGCGAGCCGCCCTCGCCTGGACCGAAGCCCTGACGCTGGTTTCCGAAACCCATGCTCCGGATGATGTCTACGAGGCCTTGAACGAACACTTTACTGCGGACGAGCAGGTAAACCTCACTCTGCTGATCGCGCAAACCAACGCCTGGAACCGGATCAACATCGGCTTCCGCAGGTTTCATCCTGCCGAACGGAAAACGGCGGCCTGAGAGCCGTCACACCGAGCCGGCACTCGGACGCACGCACTGTGCTTGCGTCCGAACTCACCCGGTACAGTCTGCCGAATGCTCGACCGTCCGCGCATACGGAAGACGCGAGTTTGAAACCCTCCGGGGATCCGCCCCGGCTCGCGAACAAATCGGATACCGCCTGCGGCACGGGAAAATGGCCGAAGGATCATCGAAAATGTCGCAAATGGCCCCCTTGTCCCGCCGCGAATGCACGCGCTTGCCTCGCCCCAACAGATATTGATAATGGCGGGAACCAGAAAGACAGGGGAGCAAGTCATGCGCATCACCACCTCGCTGAAGATCACGCTCGCAGCCGCCGCCTCCGTGCTGGTGCTTGCGACGGGCGCCTCCGCCGCCGAGCCGGAAGCCTGCGGCACGGTCCGATTCTCCGATGTCGGCTGGACCGACATCACCGCCACGACGGCCACCGCAAGTGTCCTCCTCAAGGCACTCGGCTACGAGACCGATGTAAAGGTCCTTTCCGTGCCGGTCACCTACAGCTCGCTGAAGAACAAGGATATCGACGTCTTCCTGGGCAATTGGATGCCGACCCAGGAGGCGGACGTTCGCCCCTATTTGAACGACAAATCGGTCGAATCGTTTGGGCCTAACCTGACGGGCGCCAAATATACGCTAGCCACAAACGCCAAGGGCGCCGAGCTCGGCATCAAGGATTTCAAGGATATTGCCAAGCAAAAGGATGCGCTCGAAGGCAAGATCTACGGCATCGAGCCGGGCAATGACGGCAATCGTCTCATCCTCGACATGGTGGAGAGCAACACCTTTGAGCTCAAGGGTTTCGAAGTGGTGGAATCCTCCGAACAAGGCATGCTCGCCCAGGTCGCCCGCGCCGACAAGGCCGGTCAGCCGGTCGTCTTCCTCGGCTGGGAACCGCATCCGATGAACAGTAATTTCAAGCTGACCTATCTCTCCGGCGGCGACGATATCTTCGGGCCGAATTTCGGCGGCGCCGAGGTGTTCACCAATGTGCGCGCCGGCTTCGCGGAAGAGTGCCCGAACGTCGGCGCTTTCATCAAGAACCTGAAATTCTCGCTGGCCATGGAAAACGAGATCATGGGCGGCATCTTGAATGACGGTGATGAGCCGGAAGACGCCGCTACCAAATGGCTGAAGGCGAACGGCGCGGCAATCGAACCATGGCTCGCCGGCGTCACCACCAAGGACGGCAAGCCTGGCCTCGAAGCTGTCAAGTCCGAACTCGGCCTCTGACCATCGGACGGGCCGGTCTCCCGGCCCGCATGCCCTCACCGATAGTTCCCTCCGGAGCAGGCAGGCATAGACGTGAATTGGCTTCCCGAATGGCTGGTGGATTCCGGCGGAAAGATGCGCCTCGGCAACTGGGCGAAGGATTTCGTTGACTGGCTGACCGCCAATGCCGACTGGTTCTTCGACTGGCTGTCGGCCGTGCTGTCGAGCGTCATCGATGCCCTGCTTTTTGTCCTGCAATGGCCGAACGCCTATGTGCTGGTCGCTCTTATCACCGCGCTCGCCTGGTGGCTGCGCCGTTCGGCGGGTATCACGCTCTTCACCTGTCTCGGGCTGCTCCTCATCTATAATCAGGGTTACTGGAAGGAAACGACCGAAACGCTGGCGCTGGTGCTTGCCTCGACTGCCGTCAGCATGGCGGTGGGCGTACCGCTCGGCATTGCCGCGGCCCGCCGCGCCTGGGTCTACGAGATCATGCGGCCGATCCTCGACCTGATGCAGACCATCCCGACCTTCGTGTACCTGATCCCGGCGCTCATTCTCTTCGGCCTCGGCATGGTGCCCGGCCTCATCGCCACCGTCATCTTCGCCATTCCGGCGCCGATCCGGCTCACCCGCCTCGGCATCGTCTCGACGCCCGGTGCCTTGACCGAAGCGGCCGTTGCCTTCGGCGCGACACGCGGCCAGGTGCTGCGCAAGGTGGAACTGCCCTTCGCCATGCCGCAGATCATGGCCGGTCTCACCCAGACGATCATGCTGTCGCTTTCCATGGTGGTGATCGCAGCCCTCGTCGGCGCCAATGGCCTGGGCGTGCCCGTCGTACGTGCGCTCAACACCGTCAACATCGCCCGCGGTTTCGAGGCAGGCTTGTGCATCGTCATCCTGGCGATCATCCTCGACCGCATGTTCCGGACATCCAAGGGAGATGGCGCATGACCGCCCGGAAGACAGATTGCGTCGTCTTCGACCATGTCGACATCATCTTCGGCGATGATCCGGAACGCGCACTGCCGCTGATGGACCAGGGCAAGAGCCGCGACGAGATCAGCGCCGCAACCGGCATCGTGCTCGGCGTCGCGGATGCCTCGCTGACGATTCACGAGGGGGAAATCCTGGTGCTGATGGGCCTGTCCGGCTCCGGCAAGTCGACGCTTCTGCGCGCCGTCAACGGGCTTGCCCCGGTCGTGCGAGGCTCGGTCAGCGTCGCCACGCCGTCGGGACCGGTCGATCCCTACAGGGCAGGCACAAAGGTCCTGCGTGATCTGCGCATGCATACGGTCTCCATGGTCTTTCAGCAATTCGGCCTGCTTCCCTGGCGCACCGTCTCGGAAAATGTCGGCTTCGGCCTGGAGCTCGCAGGTGTCGCGGAGGCGGAACGCAGGAAGCGTGTCGGCGAACAGCTCGACCTGGTCAATCTGACGCAATGGGCCGACCGCAAGGTGGGCGAGCTTTCCGGCGGCATGCAGCAGCGTGTCGGCCTGGCGCGCGCCTTTGCGACCGGCGCGCCGATCCTCCTGATGGACGAACCCTTCTCGGCGCTTGACCCGCTGATCCGTACCCGTCTGCAGGACGAGCTTCTGGAATTCCAGCGGCGGCTCAAGAAGACCATCCTCTTCGTCAGCCACGATCTCGACGAGGCCTTCCGCATCGGCAACCGCATCGCCATCATGGAAGGCGGACGCATTATCCAGTGCGGTACGCCGCAGGAGATCGTCCGTGCGCCGGCCGACCAATATGTCGCCGATTTCGTGCAGCACATGAACCCGATCGCCATGCTGACGGCGGGCGACGTGATGCGTCCGGGCGTCACCGCCGCGGCCGGCGCGACCCCGGTCTCCGCAACCGCCCGTTCCGACACGCCGCTGATCGATATCCTCGACGCCCTTTCCCGCCAGCCGGGCGCGGTCGGCGTGGTCGATAACGGAACGATCATCGGCACCATTTCGGCTGAGGACGTGGTCGCCGGGCTCACCCGCCACCGCCGCCGGGCTGGCTGAAGCCTAACCTGAGACATTCAGTCGGCTTTCGTCCGGTCACCGGAGATGGTATGTCCTGCCGATGCCGGGAAACGACGGCCAATGGAAGCAGAGGGACGAGATGGCTGACGAATCCCAGACCGATAAGCCCAATGTGCTGCGCGAGACAGACGACGAAGCTCGCCGCCTCGCCCGCATGCTGGTGCGCGGCGCGCGCTATATGGCGCTCGCCGTCCTCGATCCGGAAACCGGCTTCCCCTCCGTCAGCCGGGCACTGACCGGCACCGATGTCGACGGCGTGCCGGTCATCCTCGTCTCGGCCCTTTCCGGTCATACCAAAGGGCTTGTTGCCGATCCCCGCTGCTCGCTTCTGGCCGGCGAGCCGGGCAAGGGCGATCCGCTCGCCCATCCAAGGATCACACTACAGGCACTTGCCGAAAGCATTGCCCGGGATACGCCCGACCACGCCCGTATCCGGAGCCGCTTTCTCGATCGGCATCCGAAAGCCGCATTGTATGCAGATTTTGCCGATTTCCGCTTCTTCCGAATCGTTCCGCAAAGCGCTTCGCTCAACGGGGGATTCGGCCGGGCCTATGTCCTGACAGGAGCCGATCTCATCATTCCCGAGCCGGGAGCCGCTCCGGAATGGCTCGAACTCTCAAAGAGTTTAAAAAATATGACCGATGCTGCAGAGAGCCTTGCTGCCCGCCTTGGCGCGGAAAACGGGAAGAACTGGCGTTTCGCAGGTGTCGATCGAGCCGGAATCGACCTTGTCGGTGGCGATCTTCAACTCAGACACGAATTCGATGAACTTGCAGCCTCGCCGGAGGCCGTGCTTGATTATCTTTTTACCATGTCTAAAGTTCATTAATCGGGTTACCCGAAATTTAGGGATATACAATCCCTTTTGCTGCTTGTTAATTTTCGCATGTACGACGAAGGGTGAATTTTAGAGCGGGGGGCCGCTTTGAAAGACGAGGGGTTTTAACTTATGGACACGATGGCACTATCCGAGCATTCCACCGCAGCGGCAGGCTTGTTGTCTGCAATGGCCAATCCGAAGCGGTTGATGATCCTGTGCTGCTTGGTAAGAGGTGAGGTCGCTGTCGGTGCGCTCGCTTCGCAGGTCGGTCTCAGCCAGTCGGCGCTGTCGCAGCATCTTTCCAAGCTGCGCGCTCAGAAACTGGTGAAGACTCGCCGCGATGCACAGACGATTTATTATTCCAGTTCATCAGAATCGGTGATCAAAATACTGGAGACGCTGGAAGAGATTTATTGCGCGCCGGCTCAAAAGAAGTCCGCCGCCGCTTAGGTCTGACGACGCAGACATAGTGTCTTTACTGCCTTGACTTAGCTTCCGGCGCCCATGGCCGGAGGTAAGGTTGTCTGTTGACTTGTCGCATCATTGCCAAATCCGAACCGCGGTGCCGTCGTTGCCGGCGGCGTTTGATGCCGTCATGGACTTACCTCGCGCCTGCAAAGGCGGTTGACGGCCCCGCTCCCCCTGATAATTTGACCATGCAGTCAAAACTTGGCGCGAAACGCCGACCGGGAAATGGCCACCCGATGATCCGAATGGCCATGGAGAGCCTCATGTCCAACCGCCTGAATACCACGCCCAACGATCTGAGGGCGTTCTGGATGCCGTTTACGGCCAATCGCCAGTTCAAGAAGGAACCCCGTCTTTTCGTGAGTGCCAAGGATATGCACTACACGACCCATGACGGCCGCCAGGTGCTCGACGCCACCGCTGGCCTTTGGTGCGTCAATGCCGGCCACTGCCGGCCGAAGATCACCGAGGCGATCCGCGAGCAGGCCGGCGAGCTGGATTACGCACCCGCCTTCCAGCTCGGCCATCCGAAGGCCTTCGAACTCGCCAACCGCCTGGTCGACATCGCGCCGGAGGGCATGAATCACGTCCTCTACACCAATTCCGGTTCGGAATCGGTCGAAACGGCACTGAAAGTCGCCCTCGCCTACCACCGCGCCAAGGGCAACGGCTCTCGCTTCCGGCTGATCGGCCGCGAGCGTGGCTATCACGGCGTCAATTTCGGCGGCATCTCGGTCGGCGGCATCGTCGCCAACCGCAAGATGTTCGGCACGCTGCTCACCGGCGTCGACCATATGCCGCACACCCACCTGCCCGGCAAAAATGCCTTTACCCGTGGCGAGCCTGAGCACGGCGGCGACATCGCCTCCGAGCTGGAGCGCATCGTCACGCTGCACGACGCCTCGACCATCGCCGCTGTGATCGTAGAACCCGTGGCCGGCTCCACCGGCGTACTCATCCCGCCGAAGGGCTATCTGCAGAAGCTGCGCGAGATCTGCACCAAACACGGTATCCTTCTTATCTTCGATGAGGTCATCACCGGCTTCGGCCGCATGGGCACACCCTTTGCCGCCCAATATTACGGCGTCACTCCGGACATTATGACCACTGCCAAAGGCCTCACCAACGGTGTCATCCCGATGGGGGCGGTGCTGGTGACGTCCGAAATCCACGATGCGTTCATGAACGGTCCGGAGCACCTGATCGAGTTCATGCACGGCTATACCTATTCCGGCAATCCGATCGCCTCGGCTGCCGGCCTCGCGACGCTGGAAACCTACAGGGAGGAAGGCCTGTTCGAGCGGGCCCGGGAGATCGCCCCCTACTGGGAGGAAGGTCTCCACTCGCTGAAGGACCTGCCGAACGTCATCGATATCCGCAATATCGGCCTGATCGGCGCGATCGAGCTCGACCCGATCGCCGGCGAACCGACCAGGCGTGCCTTCTCCGCCTTCCTGAAGGCCTATGAGAATGGCCTTCTGATCCGCACGACCGGCGACATCATCGCCATGTCGCCGCCGCTGATCGTCGAGAAGCATCACATCGACGAGATCTTCGGCAAGCTGCGCGAGATCTTGAAGAACAATATCTGAAAATCAGTCCGGACATGAAAAAAGGCGGTCTGCACGGCCGCCTTTTCTTTTTCAGGCAGAAGACCTCAGGCCTTGAAGAAGGCTAGCAGATCGGCGTTGATCACATCCGCATGGGTGGTCGCCATGCCGTGCGGCAATCCTTCATAGACCTTCAGCGTCCCGTTCTTCAAAAGCTTGTGGGAAAGCAGCGCCGAGTCGGCGATCGGCACGATCTGGTCGTCGTCGCCATGCATGACGAGCACCGGCACCTCAATCTTCTTGAGGTCTTCGGTGAAGTCGGTTTCCGAGAAGGCTTTGATGCAGTCGTAATGCGCCTTGGCGCCGCCCATCATGCCCTGACGCCACCAGTTGTCGATCACGCCCTCGGAAACCTTGGCGCCTGCCCGGTTGAAGCCGTAGAACGGGCCGGCCGGAATATCGCGGAAGAACTGCGCCCGGTTGGCGACAAGCGCCGCACGAAAGCCGTCGAACACTTCGATCGGCAGGCCGCCCGGATTATTTTCCGTCTTGAGCATGATCGGTGGCACGGCGCCGATCAGCACGGCCTTGGCAACCCGGCCGCCGCCGCCATATTGCGCCACATAGCGGGTAACTTCGCCGCCGCCGGTGGAGTGCCCGACATGGATCGCGCCTTTCAGATCGAGATGCGCGGCAAGTTCCGCGACATCGGCCGCATAGGTGTCCATTTCATTGCCGGTATCGGTCTGGCTGGACCGGCCATGGCCGCGGCGGTCATGAGCGATCACACGGTAACCCTGCGCAAGGAAGAACAGCATCTGGGCGTCCCAGTCATCGGCGCTAAGCGGCCAGCCGTGATGGAAGACGATGGCCTGCGCATCTTTCGGGCCCCAATCCTTGTAGAAAATCTGCGTGCCGTCCTTGGTAGTGATGGTATTGCTGGTCATGGTGCTCTTTTCCTTCTGAACAGAGTTTGCGGATTGTGCGGATGCCTGTCTGATTGGAAAGAAGGGCGGGACCGCAGCCGTAGCGGCAAGACCCAGCCCCGCGATCATAATACGTCTGCGTGTCGTTTTGTTAGCCTGGTCGTTCACCGTGCTCTCCATTAACTATCGCGACATTTATTATCGCGATATCTATATGCTTAAACATTATCGAAAGCCCTGTCTACAGAAAAATTATCGCGATATCATTTTTCGTGGTATACAGGTTCAACTCGACCACTTGGGAAGTCTGCCATGTCGCATCACCCGCCCGTCCCCTTGGACAGCCAGCTCTGTTTTTCACTTTATATGGCCAATATCGCCATCAACCGGACCTATAAGCCGATGCTCGACGCCATGGGCATCACCTATCCGCAGTATCTCGTCCTGAGCGCGCTGGCCGAACGGGACGGCCTGACGGTCGGCGCGATTGCCGAACGGCTGTCGCTGGAATCCAGCACCATCACCCCGCCGGTAAAGCGTCTCGAACAGGCGGGACTGGTCGAGCGGCGGCGCAGCACCACGGACGAACGGCAGGTGCATGTCTGGCTGACCGAGGCCGGTAGCGACCTGGTCCAACAGGCAAAATGTCTCGGCGATACGCTGATCGAGCGCTCCGGAATGACGCTGGAAGAGTTTCAGGCTTTCAATCGAAAGGTCCATGCCTTTCTCGATGCGCTGGCGGGCAGAGAGTAGAATCCGCCACAAAGGCCCCCGCTTGCGGCTTCGGGCCTATTCTTTCGTAAAATCGACAAAAACTGCACCGGTTTTGTTATCTTCTTGCGGAATCTCAGGCAAATTCCTACAGAATTGCCTGCTGGCTGCTGAAAGCCAAATATGGCTCGGCACGGCACCGACCGCATCGCCTTACCGTCAACTTGGCACGATATGTCCGAACGGCATTGGAGACGGCAGGAGTGAGATGCGGCGTTGACCGCGGGCTCGTTGAGCCCCATCCAAGGAGAACCGAAATGAACCTCAAGACGCTTCTGGGAGCGACGGCCCTCGCCTCCCTCACTTTCGCACCGCTTGCCCATGCCGAAATCGTCATCGGTCTGATCGCGCCGCTCACCGGTCCCGTTGCCGCCTATGGCGACCAGGTCAAGAACGGCGCCGAAACGGCTGTCGCGGAGATCAACAAGAATGGTGGCATTCTTGGTGAGCAGGTCGTCCTGAAGGCTGCTGACGACGCCGGCGAACCCAAGCAGGGTGTCTCCGCCGCAAACCAGATCGTCGGTGAAGGCATTCGCTTCGTTGTCGGTCCGGTGACGTCGGGCGTCGCCATGCCCGCCTCGGACGTTCTGGCCGAAAACGGCGTGCTGATGGTCACCCCGACCGCGACCACACCGGAACTCACCACCCGCGGCCTCACCAACGTGCTTCGCACCTGCGGCCGCGACGACCAGCAGGCGGAAGTCGCCGCGAAATATGTGCTGGAACATTTCAAGGATAGCAAGGTCGCCATCATCAACGACAAGGGCGCCTATGGCAAAGGCTTGGCGGATGCCTTCAAGGCCACGCTGAACGCCGGCGGCATGAAGGAAGTGATCGACGATGCCGTCACCCCGGGCGACAAGGATTTCAGCGCGCTGACCACGCGCCTCAAGGCTGAAAACGTCGATCTCATCTATTTCGGCGGCTATCATCCCGAAGGCGGCCTTCTCGCCCGCCAGCTTTCCGATCTCGGTGTCAAGGCGACGATCATCGGCGGCGACGGCCTCTCGAACAGCGAATTCTGGAACATCGGCACCAGCGCCGCCGCAGGGACCGTCTTCACGAATGCTTCCGACGCTACGAAGAACCCGGATTCCAAGGCTGCGGCCGACGCGCTCGCCGCCCGTAACATCCCGGCGGAAGCCTTCACCCTGAATGCCTATGCCGCCGTCGAAGTTCTCAAGGCCGGCATCGAAAAAGCGGGCAGTGCCGAAGATGTGGAAGCGGTCGCCGCAGCCATCAAGTCCGGCGAACCGATCGCAACCGCCATCGGCAAGCTCACCTATGGCGAGACCGGCGACCTCACGTCGCAAAGCTTCTCGCTCTTCAAGTGGGAAGACGGCAAGATCGTCGCCGCCGAATGAGGCGTTTCAGATAGCGGTCTGACGGGCGCCTTCCGGCGCCCGTTCTGTTTCGGGCGCATGCGCCAATGGCGTCCGGTTCACTCGACATGGACCGCCAGCGTCCGTTTGAGCGTCTTCAACACGACGCTGGTGGTGAATTTGCGGATATTCGGGTTGAGCTCCATCATCCGGTCGGCAAGTTCGTCGAAATGCTCGACCGACCGCGCGAGAACGACGAGCGTGTAATCGCCCCGCCCGGATGTCACCCAGGCCTCCTGGACTTCCGGCGTTTCGACCAACCAGCGCATGAAAGGCGGAAGAAGCTCCGGCCGGTCGCGCTCCAGTTCGACTTCCACCAGCATGGAGACGTTGGCGCCGACCTTCTTGGGATCGACGACCGAGACGTCCCGCAGGATCACCTTGTCTTCCCTGAGTTTCTGGAGCCGTCTCTGCGCCGATGACGCAGACTGGCCCGTGCGATGCGCGAGCTCACCGAGCGTAATGGTCGCGTCCTGTTGCATCAGCTTGAGGATTTCGCGATCCATCTTCGTCAATGGCATGATGAAAACTCCCGCCGTCTTGGGCGATAATGCAAAATTTACCCGATATTCCTGTAAAATTCGGAAACTCTGCCCGAATTTTAGATGCAGTTTAGCTGCATGATGACAAACCAGCCATCCCCCTCCGCCCACGGCATCCTTGCCGCTTCCGCCCGCATCGACGGGCTTTTCACCAACAGTCCGCTGGTCGAGCAGCAGACCGCCAATACGGCACTCGGCCTTCGCCTGTTCGCCAAAGTCGAAACGCTGAACCCGATCCGCTCCTTCAAGGGCCGCGGCACCGACTGGTGGCTCAAAAGCCAGCCGGCAGGTGACGGCGCAATCGTTTCGGCATCCGCCGGTAATTTCGGCCAGGGACTGGCCTATGTCGGCCGCGCTCAGGGCCGCAGGGTGGTGATCTTTTCCGCAAGAACGGCCAATCCCGCCAAGATCGCGGCGATGCGCCGCCTCGGCGCGGAGGTATTTCTGGAGGGTGACGATTTCGACCAGGCAAAGGCCGCCGCGCGCGCCTATGCGGAAACCCATGGCTATTCCTTCGTGGAAGACGGCGCGCTGAAGGAAATCGCCGAAGGCGCCGGCACGATCGCGCTTGAAATCACCGAACGGCTTGGCCGCGATGGCGTTTCGCTGCAAGCCATCGTCGTGCCGCTCGGCAATGGTGCCCTGCTGACAGGCATCGGCACCTGGATCAGGGCGAATGCGCCGGAATGCAAGGTCATCGGTGTGGTCGCCGCAAATGCCCCCGCGATGAAACGTTCCTGGGAGAGCGGCAGGATCATCTCGACCGAAACCGCAGCGACTGCGGCCGACGGCATCGCCGTGCGCGAATGCGTTCCCTATGCGCTCGACTGCATGAAGACGACCGTCGACGACGTCTGGAAGGCTGGAGAAACAGCGATCCGGCAGGCGCGGGATTTCTGCCGCCTCCATTACGGCCTCGTCGTGGAGGAAGCAGGCGCAGCCGGCATTGCGGGGCTTCTGGAGCATGGAAAGGCGCTTGCCGGCGCCAACGTCGCCACCATTCTCTGCGGCGCCAATGTCAGGACCGATATCGCGTAGAGATTAGCGGGCTTGTGCCTCTCTTGGCTCTTTTGCGTCCGGCCGGCATCAAGTTAAGCTGGTCAGGACCGATTCAGCGCCAGGAGCCTGCCATGACCAGCCGCCTCGAAACCTTGATCGACCAGGGCACAGGCCGCGAGCCCGCCGATATCGTCCTGAAGGGCGGAAGGTTCTTCGACCTCGTCACCGGCGAAATCGTCGCCTCCGACATCGCCATCTGCCGGGATCGCATCGTCGGCACCTGCGGTTCCTACAAGGGCAAGGAAGAGATCGACATCTCGGGAAGGCTCGTCGTGCCGGGCTTCATCGACACGCATCTCCACATCGAAAGCTCGCTGGTCACCCCGCACGAATTCGACCGCTGCGTGCTGCCCTATGGGGTGACGACGGCGATCTGCGATCCCCATGAGATCGCCAATGTCATCGGCACGGAAGGCATCCGGTTTTTCCTGGATTCCTCGCTCGAAACCATCATGGACATCCGCGTCCAGCTTTCCTCCTGCGTGCCGGCGACGCATCTGGAAACCGCCGGAGCCGACCTGCCGATCGAAAAGCTCTTGCCCTTCCGGGATCACCCGAAGGTCATCGGGCTCGCCGAATTCATGAATTTCCCGGGCGTCATCCACAAGGACCCGGTCTGCCTCGCCAAGCTCGACGCCTTTTACGGCGACCATATCGACGGCCACGCCCCGCTCTTGCGCGGCAACGACCTGAACGGCTACCTTTCTGCCGGCATCCGCACCGAGCATGAATGCACCACCGCCGAGGAGGCTCTCGAAAAGATCCGCAAGGGCATGCACATCCTCGTGCGCGAAGGTTCGGTCTCGAAGGACCTGCACGCGCTGATGCCGATCATCACCGAGCGTCTGTCGCCCTTCCTGGCGCTCTGCACCGACGACCGCAACCCCCTCGACATCGCCGAACAGGGCCATCTGGACTACATGATCCGCACGGCGATCGCCAATGGCATCGAACCGCTCGCCATCTATCGCGCCGCCTCGATCTCAGCCGCGCGCGCCTTTGGACTTCGCGACCGCGGCCTCGTGGCGCCCGGCTGGCGTGCCGATCTCGTCGTCATCGACAGCCTCAGGAACTGCAAGGCGGAAATGGTCTTCTCGGCTGGCCGCAAGGTCACCGACGAGCTTTTTGCGACCCGTAAGCCGGTGGCGGCGGTCGGCCTCGACAGCGTCAAGGCTAGGCCGGTCGAAGCTGCCCATTTTGTCGTACCTGCCACCCAGGGCGAAACATCGGTCATCGGCGTCCTGCCGGGCAAGATCATCACCGAGCATCGCCGCTACGAACTCCCGTCGTTCGGCAACGAGACTGGCATCGACCTAGACCGCGACATCATCAAGGTCGCTGTCATCGAGCGGCACGGCAAGAACGGCAACCACGCCAACGGCTTCGTCCAGGGTTTCGGGCTGAAGAAGGGCGCGATCGCCTCGACCGTTGGGCACGACAGCCACAATATCTGCGTTGTCGGCGTCGACGAGGAGGATATGGCGCTGGCCGCCAATCGTCTCGGCGAAATCCACGGGGGGTTTGTCGTAGTCGAAGGCGGCAAGGTAACCGGCGAGATTGCGCTTCCCATAGCCGGCCTCATGAGCCTCGAACCCTATGAGACCGTGCGCGACACGCTGCATGATCTCAGAAAAGCGGCCTACGCACTCGGCACGACACTCCAGGAACCGTTCCTGCAGGTAGCCTTCCTGCCCCTGCCGGTCATCCCGCACCTGAAGATCTCCGACATGGGCTTGGTGGATGTCGATCGGTTTGCGTTGATTTGAATGTGCTTTGCAAATCCGCAGCGAACAACTATTTTTCAATCGAAAGAGGCATCTACAATGACCAAACTCGAACAGATCGAAAAATCCGTATCCGAACTCGACCCGAAGGAACTCGAAAGCTTTTCGGCATGGTTCGAGGAGTTTCAAGCTGCACGCTGGGATGAACAGATCGACGCCGACTCCGCAGCCGGCAAGCTCGATGCTCTAGCTGACAGGGCGCTCGCAGATTTCCGCTCGCATGCCGATTATGACAGACTGACCAGTTGACCTACCTCCGCCTCAGCACCATCCCCGCGTGATAGAGAACACCGTCGCGGAAATCGCCGTCGGCGGTAAAGCCGGTGTCATCCTTGTAGTCGATATGGTCGCCGGTCACCCAATATTGGCCCTCATACGCCCGCTCGCGATTGCCGCGCGCCTCGACATAACGACCGTTCGGCAGAAGTTCGTGGCGGATATGATTGTCCTCGGTCACCCACATGCCGACGTAAGGGTGGTCGCTCATGGTCTTCTCCTCGTCTTTGATCTCATGCGCGAACGCCGCAAAGGTCGCGAGGAAGGCGAATGCCGCAGCACAGGCGGCAAACGCGAACAGCCGCCGGAAACACCGGTCAGCCCCGTCAACCATTGAGATATTCCCGTCTCAGCCACCGTTCGCGGCGGCCGCGGTCTGCTAGGCCCAACCGCTTGAAGAAGGTGCCGGCGAAACCGGCGGCCCAATGAAATGGGCTTTCGAGTAAGCGCTGGAAGTTGCTCATCACCGTCTCCTTTTCCGTCCGGGTTCTGTCAATCGGACGAGATGGAATATGGCGGAAACCGAGGTCGAGGTGGTAGACCAGTCCTCCGGCATGATTGCACAATCCTCCGAAGATGATTTGAAATGGCCGTGCACGCCACCCATATGGACTTTGCGCCCGACAAGCAGGGCCGCCGATTCAGGTATTTCCAGAACAAGAGAGAGCCACCGGATGGACAAGATCGCCAAACTTGCCGAACTGATTGCACAAAACACCGAAAGCGATGGCGTTCTCGAAACCGCCATCCCGCGCCTTTCGGTCATCCGCATATCGAAGCCGACCGAGCCGTTGCATGCCATCCATCAGCCATCGGTCTGCATCATCGCGCAAGGTGCAAAGCAGGTCATGCTGTCGGATCAGATCTTCCGTTACAGCCCCGGCCGGTATCTGGTCGTCTCGGCCGATATGCCTGTCACCGGACAGGTCATCGAAGCGAGCGAGGACAAGCCCTATCTCTGCTTCCGGCTCGATCTCGACATGAAGCTCCTGAGCGACATGCTGGTCGAGATGCCGCATGCCTTCGGCTCATCCGCGTCCCCCTGCAAATGTGTGGGCGTTTGCGAAACCACGCAGGAATTCCTGGACGCCGCGATCCGGATGGCGCAGCTCCTCGACCGGCCTGACGAGATCGCCTTTCTTGCGCCGCTCATCGAGCGCGAGTTGATGTTCCGCATGCTGCGCGGTGGTCAGGCGGAGATGATCCGCCAGATGCTGGCGCCGGAAAGCCGGCTGCAGCAGGTCAACCGTGCGATCGCCTGGATCCGCCAGAATTTCGCCGCTCCCTTCTCGATCGAGCAGGTCGCCACGGAGGCGCGCATGAGCACGTCCTCGCTGCACCAGCATTTCCGCGAGGTGACGGCTATGAGCCCGCTGCAATACCAGAAGCAGCTTCGCCTGCAGGAGGCCCGCCGGCTGATCCTCGGCAACGCGATGGATGCCGCGACTGCCGCCCACAGCGTCGGTTATGACAGCCCTTCGCAGTTCAGCCGCGAATACCGCCGCCTCTTCGGCGCCCCGCCGATCAAGGACATAGCGCGGCTGAGAAGCGAGCCTGCGCATTACGCGCAGGCTTGATGCATGCCGTCAAAGGCGGCCGCCCGTTTTGGTATGACGACATTCACATAAAGATTGATCACACCCGCGCGCAGAACATGTCCAGGGCATCGAGCCTCACCACGCCCTTTTCAAGCCGCGACGCAAAGCCAGGTGGCGATACCGGCAGGCAATCGCCGAGCCGCTTGGGCAGCGTGTAATCCTGCGGCATGCGTGTCAGATTGAAGACGAAGAGCAGGCTTTCACCACCCTTCTCCCTCACAAAGGCGAGCAGGTCCTGATTGGTGTCGAGGAAAGTCATGTCACCGTCAGTGAGCGGCGGATGCGCCTTTCGGAAGGCAAGCGTCGCCCGGTAATGGTGCAGCACGGAAGCCGGATCGGCCTCCTGCACGTCGACGGCGCGCGCGGCATGTTCGCGCGGTACCGGCAGCCAGGTCTTGGCTCCCTCCGTAAAACCGGCATGCGGCGCACCCGCCTCCCATACCATCGGCGTACGGCATCCGTCGCGTCCCTTGAAGGCCGGCCAGAAGCGGATGCCATAGGGGTCGCGCAGATCCTCGTAGGAAAGTTCAGCCTCTGTCAGCCCCAGCTCCTCTCCCTGATAAAGGCAGATCGAACCGCGCAGCACCGAAAGAAGCGTGATCGACAGCTTTGCGACGCGGTCCTGTTCTTCCGGCACCTCGGTGAAGCGGGTGACATGCCGCACCACGTCGTGGTTGGAAAAGGCCCAGCAGACCCAGCCGTTGGTGACCGTGTCCTGCACGGTCGTCATCACCTTGCGGATATAGGCCGCGGAGAAGGCCGGACCGAGCAGATCGAACGTGTAGCACATGTGCAGCTTGTCGTTGCCGCTCGTATAGATCGCCAGCGTCGTCAGTGAACGCGGTCCATCGCCCACTTCGCCCACGGTCGCCCGCCCCTCGTAGCTGTCGAGCAACGCCCTCAACCGCTTCAGGAACCCGATGTTTTCCGGCTGGCTCTTGTCATAGAGGTGATTCTGCATGGAATAGGGATTGGTGTCCGTCTCCATGCCCGCCCCTTCGGTGTCATAGACCATCGGCGGATTGTTGCGGAGCTGTTTGTCGTGGAAATAGTAGTTGACGGTATCGAGCCGGAACCCGTCCACGCCGCGGTCCAGCCAGAACTTCACCGTGTCCAGCACCGCCTCCTGGACCTCCGGATTGTGGTAATTGAGGTCCGGTTGGGAGATCAGGAAGTTGTGCATGTAATATTGCTTGCGCACTCCGTCCCATTCCCAGCCGGGGCCTCCGAAGATCGAAAGCCAGTTGTTGGGCACCGTTCCATCCGCCTTGGGGTCGGCCCAGACATACCAGTCCGCCTTGGGATTGGTGCGGCTTGAGCGGCTTTCGACAAACCAGGGATGCCGGTCGGACGTATGACTGATGACCTGGTCGATGATCACTTTCAGCCCCAGCCGATGGGCTTCGATCATCATCTCGTCGAAGTCCGCCAGCGTGCCGAACATCGGATCGACATTGCAGTAATCGGACACGTCGTATCCCATGTCGGCCATCGGCGAAGTGAAGAATGGCGACAGCCAGATGGCGTCGACGCCGAGGGAGGCGATATGCGGCAGACGGGCGGTGATCCCCTTGATGTCGCCGAGTCCATCGCCGGTCGTGTCCTGGAAGGAACGCGGATAGATCTGGTAGATCACTGCGCCGCGCCACCAGTTCGCGTCGGTTCTGCTCACCGCTTCAGTCGCCATGTCTCGACTCTCCTTTCTCCTTTGTTCCCGCCCAACCTAGTGCCCCCGGAACAAAAGACAACGCAAAAGCAAGGCCCTGACCGCTCTTGCCATCTTCGGCACTTCGGCCTATGCGACTTGGTCGAGATACCGGAGGGAACGAAAATGGGCGGGCGGCTTCTTTCGATCGGCGAATGCATGGTGGAACTGTCGCAGGCAGGCGAAGGACTGCTGCGCAAGGGTTTTGCCGGTGACACGTTCAACACCGCCTGGTATGCGCGTGCCTGCCTTCCGGCAGAGTGGACGGTGGAATATTTCACCGCGCTTGGTGACGATCCGCTCTCGTCGGAAATGCTCGTCTTCATGAAGGAGGCCGGCATCGGCACCGGCCATATCCGCCGTATCGAAGGCAAGACGCCAGGCCTTTACCTTATCACGCTGAAGAACGGCGAACGCACCTTCAGCTACTGGCGCGATACGGCGGCGGCAAGGAAGCTCGCCGATGATCCAGACGATCTCCGGGCAGCAATCGAGGCTGCCGACATCATCTATTTCTCGGGCATCACGCTCGGCATCCTTGCGCCGGAAGCGGTCGAGACGCTGCTTGCAGAGCTGCGCCGCGCCAAGGCGGCGGGCAAACAGGTGGCTTTCGATCCGAACATCCGACCGCGCCTCTGGACGGACAGGGACACAATGCTGAAGACGATCGAGGCCGGCGCCCGTGCCGCCAATCTGGTGCTGCCGAGCTTCGACGACGAGGCGACCCATTTCGGCGATGCGACCGTCACCGATACCATCGCCCGCTATCATGCGCTGGGCGTCGAAAACGTCGTCGTGAAGAATGGCGCTGAGGGCATTACCTTGAGCTTTAGCGGTTCCACGGCAATCCACGTTCCGGCTGTACCGACCCTGCAGATCGTCGACACGACCAGCGCCGGGGACAGTTTCAACGGCGCGTTTCTGTCGCGCCTCGTGCGGGGCGTCTCGCCTGCGGAAGCCGCGACCTATGGCGCGAGCATCGCTTCCGTCGTTATCGGCCACCATGGCGCGCTGATCAGCCCGGCGTTACTGCCGGGGTGACTGGTCCGCCGTCCGGAACGAAACCGGAAAGCCGCGCATGACGGAGTTGGCGACGGTGCAAACTCGCCGCGCACGGTCGATCAGCGCACTCGTATCGATGCGGTCTCGGGACGTGCAGGTGACATCAAGATCAGCCCGGGTCGCGATAAGCGGCGAGCCGTCCAACTCCAGGGTGACACGGACGGCGATCGCGTCGATCTCGATGCCCATGTCGTGCGCCACATAACGCAGGTCGTTGCAGAAACAGCCACCGATCGCCAATGCCAGAAGCTGTGCCCCGTTGAAACCGAGGCCCAGTCCTCCCGCCTTTCCCTCAGGGCGATCGACGACAAGCGTATGGCTGCCGGCCCAACCCATTGCCGCTTCCGTACCTGCTACATTGCGAAGCTCGATGGTCGAAGACACCATGACACGCCCTCCTTGCGTTTCGAGCATCCCACCAATCAGGTCGCCGTTCAATCGGAGAGCCTCCGCCGCCCCTTCATCCTCCTGTAACAATCCTTTACGATAGAGGGCGAGACATGTCCGCAGCGCGCCTGAGTCGTGTGCGGACCGGCAACCGGGCTGGGCCTTGCATGACCAGAATCACCATCGTGACGGATGCCTGGTATCCTCAGGTGAACGGCGTCGTTCGCTCCATCGAGAATACCAATCGGGAACTCGATCGCATGGGTGTCGAGGTGATGATGGTGACGCCGCAGGATTTCGCCAGCGTCCCCTGCCCCACCTACCCGGAAATCAGGCTCTCCATCGCCACCTATGGCCGCGTGGCGGCCGCGATCGAGGCGACGCAGCCGACTGCCGTCCATATCGCCACGGAAGGCCCGCTCGGGCTTCTTGCCCGCCGCTGGTGCCTGAAGAAGCACGTGCCCTTCTCGACGAGCTACCATACGCGGTTCCCGGAATATGTGGCCGCCCGTTTCCCGGTTCCGCTGCGCTGGCTTCATGCCTTCGTGCGCTGGTTCCACAATGCCGGCAACGGCTGCATGGTGGCGACCGCCAGCCTGGAACGCGAACTTTCCAAACTCGGCATCAAGAACCTCTTACGCTGGAGCCGCGGCATCGATCAGACCGTGTTCCATCCGATGGAGCTCGATGAGCGCCCGTTCAATCTGCCGCGCCCGATCTTCCTGACGGTCGGCCGGGTGGCAGTGGAAAAGAACCTGCCGGCCTTTCTCGACATCGACCTGCCCGGCTCGAAGGTCGTGGTCGGCGACGGCCCTGCCCGCGCCGATCTTCAGAAACGGTATCCGAACGTGCTCTTCACCGGCATGAAGACGGGTGACGAGCTTGCCCACGCCTATGCACAGGCCGATGTTTTCGTCTTCCCATCGAAGACCGATACATTCGGCAACACGATCCTGGAGGCCCTCGCAAGCGGCGTTCCGGTCGCCGCTTATCCCGTCACCGGGCCGATTGATATCATCGAGGAAGGATCAGGCGCCGGAGCGCTGAACGAGGATCTGCGCGAGGCCTGCCTTGCGGCGCTGAAATGCTCCCGCGAGAATGCGCGAAAGCTTGCCCGCAACTTCACCTGGGAAGCGGCATCAAAGCAGTTCCTCAACAACGTGATGATCGCTCAGGGGCAACGGCCAATGATCAAAGGCCCATCGACCGGCGCCAGACCGTCAACGGCCTGAGCCGTCCGGCAGTCAGCCGGCCCTTCTGTCGCGCCAGACAAAAAAAGCGATACTGCCGATTGCAAGGCAGACGGATGCCAGAAGGCCGACGACGATCATGAATTTCTCCTCCAGCGCGCGGCGACTCCCCTGCCGCGAAATAATGTCGCAGTCGATCACGTCGTGCCCGTGAATGCAATCCCTGCACGCTGAAGTGCCCACCACCGCCCATCGGGCGGCAACTTTCGTTCCTTGCGGCTTGCACGGGTTTCCGGCAAGCCTTGGGATATCATGCGTAGAGTATGCGATCGCCGAATTCGGTATCTTCGTCGAAATTGGCGGAACCGATACGGCCGCTTTCACCGGAAAGCTGGTTTCCGGCGCTCGACGCCTGCTCGTTGGAAGTGCTGGCCTGCAGACTTTCGAGCTGAGCTTCCAGCGCGTTGATCTCGCTCTGGACCGACTGTTTCGTATCTTCGTCCTTCGCCTCGGCGAGCTCGGCTTTTTTCGCCGCGATCTGAGCCTCGATTTCCGAGACATTCACGGAAGAGGACGAGGAGGAACTAAGAACTGTGGAGGCGGTAGAGGATGAAACAGCGCTGACCATGTGAAATCCCTTCAAAACATGGCGTCATAGCAGCACGATTCGTTTAACCAGACATGAACGGCATGCCCCTGTTTTGACCTTGGGAGTGCCGCCGTTGGCGAAGGTCCGGGAGCCTGAGGCCTACCGCTTCTTTTTCCGTCCCTCGAACGGGTTCTCGCCGGCCCTGAAATGCACCCGGATCGGCACACCCGGCATCTGGAAATCGTTGCGCAGGCCGTTCACCAGATAGCGCACGTAGCTTTCCGGAAGCGCCTCCGGACGCGTGCAGGAGAT
Organism: Neorhizobium phenanthreniclasticum; assembly: GCF_040066075.1. NCBI lineage: Bacteria > Pseudomonadati > Pseudomonadota > Alphaproteobacteria > Hyphomicrobiales > Rhizobiaceae > Neorhizobium > Neorhizobium phenanthreniclasticum. The sequence goes on along the minus strand of NZ_JBEAAL010000005.1, from coordinate 28,735 downwards.
CATGAAGGCCGGCGGGCGGGTCTTGACCTGCGTCATGTATTTCAGCCTGACACGGCGACCGGAAACCGCCGGCGGCGGGTGCTGCACCTGCACGCTGTCGAGCCAGCGGTTGAGCTTCGCGGTCGAGATGCGCTTGTTCCACACCCGGTCGGTCTCGATGATGTTCTGCATCAGCTTGTCGAGGCCGTAGCCCGTCTGACCGGAGATCGGCACGGCGCGGATGCCCCGCGCCTGCGGCAGCAGCCGCTCGGTCTTTTCCCGCAGGTCGGCGAGCGTCGCCTGCACATCCTCGACAAGGTCCCATTTGTTGAAGGCGAGCACCGCCGCGCGGCCCTCGCGGATGACGAGATCGACGATCTGCAGGTCCTGTTTCTCGAAGGGGATGGTCGCGTCGAAAACGATCACCACCGTCTCGGCGAAGCGGATGGCGCGCAGCGCATCGGCGACGGAGAGCTTTTCGAGCTTCTCCTGCACCCTCGCCTTGCGGCGCATGCCGGCCGTATCGAACATCTTGATGGTGCGGCCGCGCCAGTCCCATTCAACCGAGATCGAGTCGCGGGTGATGCCGGCTTCCGGCCCCGTCAAAAGCCGGTCCTCGCCGAGAAAGCGGTTGATCAGCGTCGACTTGCCGGCATTCGGCCGCCCGACGATCGCCACCCTGAGCGGCTTCGTCTCGTCATAGGCAGATTCGACCTCCTCCTCGTCGGAGCCGCCTTCCGCACCCGCCACGGGCAGATCGACATTCGTCTCGGCCTCCTCGTCCGGTTCCGGAAAGGCCTTGTCCTCGCCGATCGCCTCCACGATGGCGTCGCGCAGATCGAGCATGCCTTCGCCATGTTCGGCAGAGATCGGCACTGGCTCGCCGAGGCCAAGCGTGAACGCGTCGTAGAAACCAGCATCGGACCCGCGTGCTTCCGCCTTGTTGGCGACCAGCACCACCGGCTTGCCGTGCTTTCTCAGCATCTCGGCAAGCGCCTGGTCGACCGGCGTCAGCCCCATCTTGGCATCGACCACGAAAAGCGAAAGGTCCGCCTCGTCGATCGCCGCTTCGGTCTGCGCCCGCATGCGGCCCTGGAGTGTCTCGGGGCCCGCCTCTTCGAGACCGGCCGTATCGACGATGCGGAAGCGCAGGTCCACGAGCTTCGCGTCGCCGGGCCGGCGGTCGCGGGTCACGCCCGGCGTATCGTCGACAAGCGCCAGCTTCTTTCCGACCAGCCGGTTGAAAAGCGTGGACTTGCCGACATTCGGGCGTCCGACGATGGCGACGGTAAAGCTCATCCTGTTTCCTTAAAGACCTGCAGGCAAAGAATTAAGACGATGCCTTGCCGGAGGCGGTGATGTTGTCGAGCATGATCTGCGCGCGGTTTGCAATGTTGCGCGGCGCTGCAGCGTCGTTGGCGATCTGCTGGAACCATTCCTTGGCTTTTTTCATGTCGCCGGCCTTGTAGGCGGAAAGCCCGAGCGCCTCGCGGGCGGAATTGGCGAGCGGGTTGGCCGGGACGGCCATGGATTCCACTTCCGCCGCAACCTGTTCATAGGTGCCGGTATCGATGAGCAGCCAGGCGGCGCGCATCTTGGCAAGGTCTCGCATCGCCTGCGGCGCCTGCCCGTCCTTGCCGACCTCGGAGAAAGCTGCGATGGCAGCCGCCGTGTCGCCCTTGGCCTGCTGGACGGAGGCGGCGCGCATCTTGGCGAGCACCGGATAGGCGCCGGTACCGTCCTTCTCCAGTGCCTCGAAAGCCGCAAGCGCCTCGTCTTGCTTGTTCTCCGACGCGAGTTTCAGCGCCGCCAGGAATTTGTCGCCGGACTGGGAGGAACTGTGCGTATCCCACCACTCGTAGCTCTCCTTGGCAATGGCGCCCCCGACGATCAGCACAACAATCGCGATCACCAGAGGCCGGAAGCGCTTCCAGGCATATTTCACCTGATCGGAGCGAAGCTCCTCGTTCACCTCGCGGATAAAGCTGTCGTCGTGCTGCGTCATCAAAGTCTCCGGCCCGGCGGCCTCAATCTCAAGAAGAAAGCGCCTTCTAGCCTATTTTCCCGAAGATGTAAGGCCCTTCTCACAAATCTCGGAAAGCTTGTTAACGATGATGTCCCGGAGTGGCCTGTTCAAAGCTTCGCCTCATTCGGTCTTCATGAAGCAAGCTTCCTTTCCGTGTGATTCAGGTTTCATTGATGCGTTTCTCCGCCCTTCCCCTCGCCCTCTGCCTTTCGCTACCCTCCTGGGGCGCTGACGCGACGGAAAAACCGAAGCAGCTGGTGATGATATCATTCGATGGAGCGGGGGCGAACGATCTCTGGCAGAGGAGCCGCGATCTCGCCAAACGCACCAACGCGCATTTCACCTATTTTCTCTCCTGCACGCTGGTGATCGAGCGTGCCAATGCGAAGAGCTATCAGGGGCCGCACCAGAGGCCCGGCAAGTCCAATATCGGTTTCGCTCAAACCGCGGAGGAGGCACGCGGCAGGCTTGCTCACGTCTGGCAAGCGCATCTCGAAGGCCATGACATATCGAGCCATACCTGCGGCCATTTCGACGGCAAGAACTGGGCGGCGGCCGATTGGGAGACCGAATTCACGACCTTTCACAATGTTCTGACCGATGCCTGGAAAATCGCCGGCGCGGAGGCCGAGGAACCGGCCGGCTGGAAGGATTTCGTTAAGAACGACGTCCCCGGCTTCCGCGCGCCCTATTTCTCCGTCAGCCCCGGCCTGGTCGAGGCGGAGAGGAAGGCCGGTTTCCGATATGACGCGAGCCTCGTCACCAAAGGCCCTGCCATGCCGGAGGAAAAGGATGGCCTCATCCGTTTCGGCCTGCCGCTCATCCCCGAAGGACCATCGAACCGGCCGATCATTGCGATGGACTACAATCTCTTCATTCGTCATTCGGCCGGCATCGAGAACCCGAGCCGTTCGGGGGAGTTCGAGGAACGCGCCTATTCGGCCTTCAGGGCCGCCTTCGACCGGCAATATGAAGGCAATCGCATCCCGCTCCAGATCGGCCTGCATTTCGTGGAGATGAACGGCGGTGCCTATTGGCGCGCCATGGAGCGGCTGGTGACGGACGTCTGCGGAAAGCAGGACGTCGCCTGCGTCAGCTATTCAGAGGCAATCAGGATGCTCAAGGAACGCGGCAAGCGACAGGAGACATCGGGACTTTGATCTCAGGACGCCCCTCCCTGCCTGCCGGGAGAGAGGATGGATCATCATTGCGAAAGATCTTCCCTCAATCCCTCAACCACTTAGCGGCCTTCATTTCCCCGCCTTATCCCCGCGCTTCGGACCTGCGCCATAATCACTTCCGTCATCGGATGGGAAACCGGGTTCTAGAACCGGCCTCCTCATCTGGCTCGAAGGGTCCGGTTTCCGGTGATGGTCGTGCCAGGCGGCAGCGGAAGAACTGACACCTCTTTCAAAACCGCAAAACGCGATCGGGGCAGGCGGAAAGCCTGAATGCCCAATGCCTTTGAAATGCCCGCCTGCCCTTTTCCCACCCAAACCGCACCGGACATGACATCCGGCGCGGCCAAACGTGCTGCGTTGAGAAAGGGTCAGTACGGCCGGTCGGCCGCAAGCTCGCCGACTTCGGCCTCGCGCTCCAGATAATGCTTGTCGATCTCCGGCAGCGGCTCGTCATAAATCGCCGCTTCGAAGGCCTTGAGACGCTTGTAGATCGACATCAGCTCGACGATCGTCGTCCAGGAATTGATGAGGTATTGGAATGATGTACGCACCTGATCGAAGACATTGCCTACCTGGGTAAAGATGCCCAGCGTAACTTTCCCGGCCGCGATGGACGGGATCAGCACGAGCAGGCTGTAGAGATCGTCCGCACGCAGGTAGAAGAAGCGGGCAATATTGAAATAGAGATAGTGAAAATAAAGACGGAAATAGTTTTTCCGCACATTCGCGAAAAGCTCCGCCACGGTCGCCGGTTGGGCGCGATCCTCATGATCTTCACCGTACACCAGTTCCTTACGGTACGCGGCCTCGACGCGCTGATTGCGGAACTCCAGGCCAGGCAGCTTGATTCCCACCAACGCCAGGAAAAGAGTACCAAACAGCGACCACAGGATCGCCGCCCAGACCAGCGCATGTGGGATTTCGCCAACAATCGGCAGTTCATTGATCGTATTTGAGAAGGAAAACAGCACCGGCATGAAGGCGATCAGCGTCATAATCGCCCTGACGAAACCAACGCCAAGTCCCTCGACAGTCAAGGAAAAGCGCATCGTATCTTCTTGCACGCGCTGCGAGGCGCCCTCGATGTGGCGCAGCTTGGACCAGTTCGCCATGTAAAAGTCGTTCATCGCCGTGCGCCAACGAAAGATGTAATGGCTGACAAAGAAAAGGTTCAGCACGCTGACGGTGATGGAGACAAAGGCAATACCGGTGATACCTAGAAGCCCGGTATAAAGCTGCTCTGCCGTAACGGGGGCGGTTTTCGCAAGCGCCTGCTGAACCAGGTCGTAGTAAGGACCGTACCAGGCATTGAACGCCACGCTCACCTGCACAGAAAAATAGGTAACGAATACGATCAGTGCGCTTCCCAGCACCGACCAATATTGCCACCGATGAGGCGCGTACAAAAACCAGAAGGCAGCAAAGATCGCAGTGGCCACGGCGTAATACAAATAGAACCAAAGGAACGGCCCCGACCAGAAAAGCGAGACGTCCACGGCTGCATTTGCATCACGCGGAGCGAAACCGATGGCTGGCCCGACTGCGCTTCCACCTGCATACCAGGACCCTATGACTACGATGGCCCATAACAAGGCCGAGATGAAAAACGGTTTCGGTCGGGGGAAGAAGGAGTGGAACACGGAGCTTTGGCTTTCCTGAGTTCGAGATCTCTGAAGGTCGGGAGCGACTGTAGAGCGCGAAACTAAGGCAGTTCCAAGAGAGCGGCAATGGCCGCACGCCATCGTTACACAATTGTAACCGCGTGTTCAGGCAACGGTAATTGCGCGGACGGAAAACCGTAATCCGGTTTTCATTCCGGCCGCCGGGAAACCGGCAGAGCGAGCAGGATGCAGACGACAAGGGCGGCTGCGGCAAGCAGAGTCGCAGCGGCAAAACTGCCGGTCCGTTCCGCCACCCAACCCGCCACCAGCGGGCCGATGATCTGGCCGGTGCCGAAGGCGGCCGTCATGAAGGCGAGCGCCCGCCGAGGGCTTTCAGGAGACAACGTCCGGGCAATCTGCAGCCCGTAAGCCGTGACGACCATGAAGGTCGCACCGAGCAGGAGCCCTCCGACAAGCGCGCCGGCCGTGGGCGGCAGCAAGACGGAGCCCGCCACGCCGACCGCCTGGACCGCAAGCGCGGCGACATAGGCCTTGCCGAGCCCGCGCCGTTTGACCACCGGCCGCCAGAGAATGAGCGAAACCGCTGCCGCCGTGCCCGTCAGGAACCAGGCGAGGAATTCGACGATCGGCCCCGCCGCCCCCATCCGCGCAATGGCGACAAGAAAGGTCGCGGTGATCACGTAGCCAAAGCCGAACAGCCCGTAAGAGGCGGTAAGCAGCGTGAGCGGCATGCGCCATTCAAGTGGCGGCTCGACGACCGGGGCTTTGCCGAAGGTCGGCCGCGGCAGGAGCCAGAAGACAACGGCGAGCGCGACGAGCACGATGGCGGCACCGGCAATCCAGTTCAGACGCCAGCCATGCGCGCCGTCTCCGGCCATCGTGTTGACGGCGAGTACCAATGCCGACGAGAGCGCAATACCCAGGCCGACACCTCCGAAATGCAGCACATTCACATTGTCACGACCGGCGGCATAAGGCAGCACGATCGACGAGGAAAAAATCATCGAGAACGCGCTCGCGACGCCTGCCAGGAACCGAATCACGGTGAAGGCGAAGACCGATGTCGTCGCGGCCATGGCCGCCAGCAGGATCGCCGTCGCGAGCAAGCCGCCAAGCGCGACCTGCCGCTCGCGCCCGGTCGCCCATCCGTAGGCCGACATGATCGCGCCCGCCAGATAACCGGCGAAATTGCCGGCGGCGATAGTACCCGCATCGGCTGCCGAAAGCGGAATGCCCGTCATCATGCCCGGCAGGATCGGCGTGTAGAAGAAGCGCCCGAACCCCATGGCCGCGGCCATCGCAAGGGCGCCGGCAAAGCCGATCAGCAGAGGCCTGCCGGAATAGCTCGTGTTCATCTGCAGCATGGTGCTCTTATCGCAGCCGCAGCATAAACAGACAAATGAGGAATTGTCATCGCTGCGATGAAGAACGCTGATAACGAATTATCACGCAGTTGCCGCAACGATTTGATGCGGTGCAATGCGACTTTTGTCTTGTTGCTGACATGAATGAAGCACACTCTCCTGCCCATAGTTACCATCGGGGCCGTGGAGGTTGAGCCATGGAACAGGATCTGACCCTATCGGAAGTGCTTGTCGATCCGCTGATCGCCCAGTTGCGCAAGGCTGACCATGTGGGGTATGCCGCCTTCGCGCAATTGATGGAGAGCGCCGCCCGCGTCAATAAGCGCCGGCTCGTGGCTCACCTGCATGAGGAACGCGCCGATGCCTTCTATCGCCGCGTTGATGTTCTGTCGGAAAAGAACAGGCTGATCTGAGACCGGGAGGTGTGGGCCTTTTGCGGGAACGAAGGCCTTTCCCGTCGTCCCCTGAAGGACGGACTTCGATTGGCCTCAACGATGTTGCGCAAAGTGACGATAGGCGAAGATACCGCTGACAATAGCCAACCCGATCAGTGGAGTGACCAGATAATAAGTCTCGAACTGGCTCATTGTTTCTCCTTCTCGGCGAGATTCATAAGGGTTTGGAAGTCAGAGCAGTAACATCCTCCAAGATATGCTGCGACTTCCATAGAACGGTGTGGCAGCAGGCCGACCTTACGCAGGGACCAGCGGTAGGAACGGAAGGCACGCGCCCACCTACGCAGCCAGCGTCAAAATTACCGGTCCGTTGCGGGTCACGACCACCGTGTGCTCGTATTGGACGGTCGGCGCCTGTGGATCGCTGTAGAGCGTCCAGACATCGCCGTTGCCGCCATCCTCGGCCCAGTCGGCGCCGAGCGACAGGAAGGGTTCCACGGTGAAGACCAGCCCTTCCTGCATGACGCGCCTCTCGCCGGGATCGGGCCAGGTCGGAATTTCCTTCGGCTCGTCGTGCAGCGTCAGCCCGATGCCGTGGCTCGAAAGATTGGTGATCAGCGTATAGCGGTTCTTCTTCGCGAACGCGCCGATCGCATTGCCGATGCCGGCGATCGGCTTGCCGGTCTTGACCTGCTGCAGGCCGGTCCACAGCGCCCGCCGCCCGTCACGGCAGAGTTTCTCGATCTCGCGTTTGACCGGCGGCACGGCGTAAGAAGCGCCCGTATCCCCGAAGAACCCGTCCTTCACCGCCGACACGTCGATATTGACTAGATCGCCGGCCTTGATCACCCGGCCGCCCGGAATGCCGTGCGCCACCTCCTCGTTGACGCTGATGCAGGTCGCCGCCGGAAACTTGTAGCAGGTCTCCGGCGCGGACTGCGCGCCGTTATCCTCCAGGATCTTTCGGCCGATATCGTCGAGTTCGCGGGTCGTGATGCCGGGCTCCAGCGCCTTGGCCATGGTCTCCACCGCCTGCGCGCAGAGCCGGCCGATGTCCTTCAGCTTCGCGAGTTCGTGTTCGGTGGAGATGACCATGGCCTGCCCGTTCCTTATGCCTGTTGAGCGGCCGGTTTCGCGCCATCGGCCGAGCCCGTCAATTCTTTTCTGACGACCCCTAATTCTTTTCTGACAATGGGGGCGACTTTCGTGCCGTAGAGTTCGATGCCGCGCATGATCTGATCGTGCGGCATCGGCCCGATCGCCATCTGCAGGAGGAACCGGTCCATGCCGAATACCTTGTGCGCCGCGACGATCTTTTCCGCGACCAGTTCCGGCTCGCCGACGAAGAGATTGCCGAGGGCAGAGCGCGACTGGTCGAAATGCGCCCGGCTGGTCGGTCCCCAGCCGCGCTCGCGGCCGATGCGGTTCATCACCTCCGCCTGCGGGCCGTAGAACTGGTCGGCGGCGGCTTCCGTCGTGTCGGCGATGAAACCGTGCACGTTGATACTGGTCTTCAACACCGCCGGATCGTGGCCTGCACGCCGCGCCGCCTCGCGGTAGAGGTTGAAGAACGGAGCGAAGCGCGGATACTCGCCGCCGATGATCGCGACCGCAAGCGGCAGGCCATAAGCCCCTGCCCGCGCCACCGACTGCGGCGTGCCGCCGACCGCGATCCACACCGGCAGCGGGTCCTGCAATGGGCGCGGATAGACGCCGCGGCCGTGAATCGGCGCGCGCTTCTCGCCTTCCCAGGTGACGATTTCCGTGTCCCGGATGGCGAGCAGCAGGTCCAGCTTTTCCTCGAAAAGCTGGTCGTAATCACCGAGATCGTAGCCGAACAGCGGGAAGGATTCGATGAACGAGCCGCGGCCCGCCATGATCTCAGCCCGACCGTTCGAGATGAGGTCGAGGGTTGCGAACTGCTGGAAGACGCGCACCGGATCGTCGGAGGAAAGAACGGAGACGGCGCTTGTCAGGCGGATGTTTTTCGTCCGGGCAGCCGCGGCGGCGAGAACCGTCGCGGGCGAGGAAATCACATAGTCCGGCCGGTGATGCTCACCGAGCCCGAAGACATCGAGTCCCACCTGATCGGCAAGCTCGATCTCCTCGAGGAGGTTTCTGATCCGGCGCGCGCCTTCTGCGCCCTTGTCGAGCGCCGTTGCATCGACGTCACCGAAAGTATGCAGGCCGAGTTCCATGGTCGAAAGATCCGTTTGATTGATGCCTTGAGAATGTGTCCGTCAGATAGTGACGGGACACCTTTCACGCAAACGCTAATCTTTCGAAGGAATCGTTCGATGGATTGGATAGCGGCAGGCGCAACCGCCCCCCGGTCGCAAAGGTGGCGCGGCTGCGAAAAACTCACAAACCGAGCGCACTCAGCCCCGGATGGTCATCCGGCCGGCGGCCAAGCGGCCAGTGGAACTTGCGCTCCGCCTCGATGATCGGCGCATCGTTGATGCTGGCGATCCGCCGGCGCATCAGCCCGTGTGCATCGAACTCCCAGTTCTCGTTGCCGTAGGAGCGGAACCAGTTGCCGCTGTCGTCGTGGCATTCATAGGCAAAGCGGACGGCGATGCGGTTCTCGTGAAAGGCCCAGATCTCCTTGATCAGCCTGTAATCGAGCTCCCGCTTCCATTTGCGCGTCAGGAAGGCTTCGATCTCGGCACGCCCCTTGATGAACTCGGCGCGGTTGCGCCATTCGCTGTCCGCCGTATAGGCGAGCGCCACGCGGGCGGGGTCGCGGCTGTTCCAGGCATCTTCCGCGAGCCGCGCCTTCTGGGCAGCGGTTTCGAGCGTGAACGGCGGCAGCGGCGGACGATCGGCGGATTCCATGTCATTCTCCTTGGGAATGGGCGCTGGCAGAAAGTGTGTTGGCCTTCAGGGCCGCATTCTCGGTTTCGAGCACGGCTATCCTCTGATGCAGGGCGGCAATGCCCTCTTCGATATCGGCCATGGTGAAGCGCGGCGTTATGTGCTGCGGGCAGTTCCAGTCGAAGGCTTCAAGGTGAAACACCAGCGCTCGCTCCACCTTCGCCCGATAACCCGGCACCGCCACTTTGGCGAGGATTGCGGGATCGGTGGAAATCTCGGCATGGGCGAAGATCTTCAGACGGCTGCGGTTCGGATAGTCCATCAGGATGAGCGACACCCGATCGCCGGCCCCGAGGTTTCCGACGGAAATGTACTGGCGGTTGCCCCGGAAGTCGGCGCAGGCGAATGTCGTCGGGTCGAGGACCTGCAGGAAACCCGCCGGCCCGCCGCGATGCTGCACATAGGGCCAGCCGTTTTCGGAGACTGTCGCCATATAGAAACTGTCGCGCGCCGCGATGAATGCGGCTTCCGACGGGGTGAACCGGTCGAAGCTGCGGTCCTTGCCGGCGACCTCGAAATAATCCCGGCTGCCATTGGCCTCCTGGGCCGCCTTGACGCTCGGCGTCGAGACAAGGTCGAGAAATGTGTAAGCCATGTCATCTCCTTGGCAGACGCCATAGCATCCCGCCGCCGGGATGTGGAATGCATTGAAGATAGCTTCTTTTGAAATTTCGCATAATCTCCTATTCTCGAAAGATATTGTCTCGAAAAATGAGAGGATCATGGACCGGTTCGAAGCGATGTCTATCCTGGTGGCGGCGGTGGAAACGGGAAGCCTTACGGCGGCGAGCCGTAAGCTGAACATCCCGTTGCCGACCGTCAGCCGCAAGCTTGCCGAACTGGAAGCCCATCTCGGCACCCGGCTCCTTGCCCGCACGACCCGGCACCTTGCCTTGACCGATGCCGGCAGCGCCTATTTCCAATCCTGCAAACGCATTCTTGACGAGGTGGGCGACGCGGAACGAACGGCGGCAGGAGAGCAGAGCGCGCCGCGCGGCGATCTCGTCGTCACCGCGCCGGTCGTCTTCGGACGGCTTCACGTCCTGCCGGTCGTCAACGATTTCCTCTCGCTCTATCCGGAAATCAACGTCCGGCTCGTGCTTTCGGACCGGAATATCGACCTGCTGGAGAACCAGGTCGATCTTGCCGTGCGGATCAGCCGGCTCCCCGACAGTTCCATGGTGGCGACAAAGGCCGGCGAGGTTCGCCGCGTTGTCTGCGGCAGTCCGGCGTTTTTCGGAAAATACGGTTTGCCCGCCAGCCCGAACGACCTTGCGGGCAAGCCCGGTGTCAGCTTCGATGCGCTGGGACCGATGACATGGGCCTTCACGCGGTCCGGCAAGGGACGCAAGCAGAGTGTCGAAGTCCGGACGAGGCTTTCAGTCAATACAGCGGAAGCAGCCCTCGACGCGGCGGTCGCCGGCGTCGGCGTAACCCGCGTCCTCTCCTACCAGGCCGCCGGCCCCGTCAGGGAGGGGTTGCTGCAGGTCGTGCTCGCGGATTTCGAACCGCCCGCGCTGCCCGTCTACCTGCTGCACCAGATGCAGGGAACACTGCCCTTCAAGATGCGCAGCTTCATCGATTTTGCAGCACCCCGACTGCGCCGTCGCCTGGACGAGGTCTCGCTCTGACCGCGGCATACCTTTGAAAAGGGACTGCCGCAGATTGAATCAAAAATCGAGGAGATGGCGCCATCCCCTCGATTCGATTCGCATTTCAGGCAATCTCAGAATGTCTTGGCGATCTCTTCGAGCTGGCCGGCAACGATGCCCCAGCCTTCATGAAAGCCCATTTCCTCGTGAGCTTTTCTGTCCTCTTCCGTCCAGTGCAAGGCCGTCGCAGTATATTTCGTGCGGCCGTCGCCGAGATCCTCGAACTCGACGACAGCGGTCATGAACGGCTTTTCGGACGGCACCCAGGCGCTCGTATAGGCATCGGTGAAGACGAGCTTCCTGTTCGGAACGACTTCCAGATAGATGCCGTAATTGGGGATCTTCTCGCCCTCCGGCCCTTCCATCAGGATATAACTCGATCCGCCGGGACGGATGTCCATACGGGCTTCGGTAACCTTCCATGGTTTCGGGCAGAACCATTCACCCATCCGCTCGGGCGTGGTCCAGGCCTTGTAGAGCTTGTCGGCCGGGACGTCCATTTCACGAACGAGCTGCAGCGAGTGCGTGGCGGCATTGGCATTCATTTTCCTGTCTCCCTTGGGTCTTGAACAACATCGCATCCGATGTTGAACCTAGGACGTATAAACGGCACAAGATCCGACAACCGTGTCCCGGAATTTTTCGCCTTGCGGAAAAGGTTCCACGAGGCGGCCGGCGGCGGACGCTGTTGAAAGCGCAGATCACGCTACCACCAGACAGGTATTCGGGTGATTGGACTGCGCCAGACTTCGTTTGGAAATCGGGTTTCGAACCCACGTTTGCAGATGAGAGCTAGCTGCTCTTCGCCGGAGGGGTGCGGAGACTAGAGACCGAAACCTCCGGGCGCTCCCGACTGGATGCCGATAGTGGGATCAACAAAGCCATGGTAGCCGAGGACGGGGACGTTGCACGGACGGTCGAGCTTTCCCGCGGGAGCGCCCCGATCACAGCCACCCCCCGTATTGTAGGAATAGGCCGGGATTTCATAGGTGCCGTTACTACCAGTTGCAGCGCAAGACGAGCATAGGACGGCGAGCAGAGCGTTCGCAGGAAGCTTGCCGGTCATGATCTACCTCCGATAGTCGGATTCGTATTGCCTGCTGAATTCGGTACAGCATCCGCTTTATAGCAAGCATGCCTGCCTAAGGCGTAGTTGCGCTTAGGGAGTAGGTCTCTCTGTCGATCGAGGTAGAAGCCGTCATCCTGAACACTCTCCTATTGATCAGATCGTACTCAGGACTTCCGGATTGCTGGTCGATGGGCGTTGATTATTCGCGGTCACTCCACCGGAGAGGCGACGGCGCCGAGCTTGTCGATCTGCTGGCGGATATGGGCGCATTCGGCCGGTGAATTGGCAAGCGCGATCGCCCGGTCGAAGGCGACGCGGGCCTCTCCATGACGTCCGACCTGCATCAGGAGCCCTCCCCTGACGCCATGGAAATAGAAGTAGCCGTCGAGTTTTTCGGCAAGCGGTGCGATCAAATCGAGCGCAGCCTCCGGTCCATCCAGCTTCGAGACCGCAACGGCCCGGTTGAGGGTCACGACCGGCGATGGCTGGATTCGTTCGAGCAGGCCGTAAAGCATGTCGATCTCCTTCCAGTCGGTATCCTCCGGCCGGGCGGCGCGCGCATGCAAAGCCGAGATCGCCGCCTGCACCTGATAGGGACCGGGCTGCCGGTGGCGGATCGCCTTGTCGAGCAAGACCAGCGCCTCGCCGATCAGCTTGCGGTCCCAAAGGCTGCGGTCCTGATCGTCGAGGAGGATGATCTGGCCCTGCCCGTCGAACCGCGCCCTGGCGCGCGAATGCTGCAGCATCATCAGCGCAGTAAGCCCCATGATCTCCGGCTCGGCCGGAAAGATGCGGAGCAGAAGCCGGCCGAGCCTTATTGCCTCCTCGCAGAAGGCGGCGTTGTCCGGATTGGTGATGCCGGCGGAATAACCCTCGTTGAACACGAGATAGATCATCGCCGACACGATGCCGAGACGCTCGGCCCGCTCCGCCGCCCCGGGCGTTTCGAAGGGAACGCCGGCCTTTGCGACGCGTGCCTTGGCGCGGGTGATGCGCTGCTCCATGGCCGCCTCGCTGACGAGGAAGGCGCGGGCGATCTGCGGTACGGTCAGGCCTGAAACGATCCTGAGCGCAAGCGCGATCTGCTGGGTGTTCGGCAGGTCCGGATGACAGCAGATGAACATCAGCCGCAGGATGTCGTCGCGGTAATTGGAATTGTCGAGCCGGTCGGCAATGTCGTTCTCGGCATCGGAGAGATCGGAAAAGGCGGTCTCCTCCGGCAGAGGGTCATTCTTGGAACGCTTGCGGACCGCATCGATGCCGCTGTTGCGGCCGACGAAGATCAGCCAGGCGGCGGGATCGCGCGGTGCCCCCTTTTCAGGCCATGTGCGGATGGCACGAAGACAAGCCTCCTGAAAGGCTTCTTCCGCCGTATCGAGATCGCGGAAGTAGCGAAGCAGGGCGCCAAGTGCCTGCGGTCGGGCCGCCGTCAGCGCAAGTTCGATCCAGGCGATATCTGTCATGTTTTCATTTCTCCCGGATGAAAGACGTAAAAGGGCCGGATCTCATAGGACGTCGAGCCCGGATTGACTGCGGAAAGCTGCTTGGAAAAGGCGATCGCTTCCTCCAGCGTATCGACATCGACTGTGTAGAAGCCGAGCAGCGCTTCCTTGGATTCGGCAAAGGGTCCATCGAGCACCAGCGGCTCGTCCTTGCCCTTGCGAACCGTGGTGGCGGCCGTGGTCGGCATCAGCCGGCCGGTGGGACCGAGCTTTCCGGCTCTCTCCATCGGTTCCTGGACGGCATGGAGTCTGGCCATGACGGCGTCCTCCTCCTCCTTGGACCAAGCAAAGACGGTTTCCTCGTGGGCGTAGCAAAGGATGGCATAAAGCATGTCTGTCTCCTTCTCCTGTTGAAGACGAAGGAGTAACCGCAGAACCGACAGGACGCATCAAAAAATCTCAACCTTGCACGTCTGGCACATCCCGCTCCGCTGGCTATAGTCGCCCCGGAACAAATCCCCTCACCAAGGAAATCCCATGGCCGATCTTTCCGCCTTCCCCATCACCAAGAAATGGCCCGCCAAAGATCCGAACGTGCTGCAACTCTATTCGGCACCGACGCCGAACGGCGTGAAGGTATCGATCATGCTGGAAGAGATCGGCCTTCCTTACGAACCGCATTTCATCAACATCGGCGAGAACGAGACCTGGGGGCCGGAATTCCTGTCCTTGAACCCGAACGGCAAGATCCCGGCGATCATCGATCCCAATGGTCCGGGCGACAAGCCGCTCGGCCTCTTCGAATCCGGCGCGATCCTCCTCTACCTTGCCGAAAAGACCGGCAAGCTCCTGCCGACCGACCCGGCGAAGCGTCATGAGACGATCCAGTGGGTGTTCTTCCAGATGGCAAGCCTCGGGCCGATGTTCGGCCAGCTCGGCTTCTTTCACAAGTTTGCCGGCAAGGACATCGAGGACAAGCGTCCGCGCGACCGTTACGTCAAGGAATCGCATCGCCTGATCCGGGTGATCGAAAGCAGGCTCGAAGGCCGTGACTGGATCATGGGCGACGAATACACGATCGCCGACATTTCGATGCTCGGCTGGGTGCGCAACCTGATCGGCTTCTACGGCGCCGGGGAACTCGTCGAATACGGTGAGTTGAAGCGCGTCCCGCAATGGCTGGAGCGTGGCCTTGCCCGTCCGGCGGTGCAGCGTGGTCTCGAAATACCGAAGCGACCCTGACCAGAGGTCGCAACAATGCTACGTGACGAGGAAACGGAGTTTCACATGCCCAAGCCCAATCTCCCGATCGAAGGCGGATGCCGCTGCGGACAGGTTCGCCTGAGGATCAGCGCGCAGCCGATCCTCACCATGGCCTGCCACTGCACCGGCTGCCAGAAGATGAGCGCCAGCGCCTATTCGCTTTCAGCCGCGATTCCTGCGGACGGTTTCGAGGTCATCCAGGGCGAGCCGGTGATCGGCGGCCTGCATGGCCCCGACGCCCACCACTACCATTGCCCGCACTGCAAGAGCTGGATGTTTACCCGTCCGGAGGGTATGGACTGGTTCGTCAACCTCAGGCCCACCATGCTCGACGATGTGCAATGGTTTTCGCCCTTCATCGAGACCTACACGTCCGAAAGGCTCCCCTGGGCGGCCACCCCTGCAGTCCACTCCTACGAGAAGTTTCCGCCTTTCGAAGACTATGAGGGGCTGGTGAAGGAATTCGCGGGACAGAATTAAAAAATTCTTCTCCGCCTTGTCGGAATTTCCTTCTCTTCCTCGTCCTATGGCCGGTTCGATCGGAACCGGTCATAGAAAAGGAGAGAATTTCCATGGATGCGACGACCGAAACCGCCAATGCCCAGATCCAGCCGCCCGTTCGCGGCGGGCTGGTGGCCTATCTCCAGGTCGACGGCGCGATGAAGGCGGCGGAATTTTACCAAAAGGCATTCGGCGCCACGATCGAGGCCTTCCATCCGCTCGACGAAAAAGGCCGGACGATGCACGTCCACCTCTATCTCAACGGCAGCTCCCTCATGCTCGGCGACGCCTATCCGGACTACGGCCATCCGTTGGAAAAGCCGGCCGCCTTCACCATGATGCTGCCCTTGTCGAGCGACGCCATCGATTTCTGGTGGAAGCGGGCCGTCGATGCCGGGCTCGAGGTCGTCACGGACCTGCAGGTCATGTTCTGGGGCGACCGTTACGGCCAGCTCCGCGATCCGTTCGGTGTTTCCTGGGCGATGAACGCACCGGTGAAATAACCAACCGGACTCGGATCACTTCACGCAGCGAAAGCCCTTGATGCGGCTGTTTCCGGCCGCATCGCCTGATTTGGAGGGACGCCGTACACGCGGGCATCAACCCTTTGTGACCGCGACCATCACCAGTTTGACACAGATATTAACCTTTCAATAACCCATCGAAACTTGAATGACGCCGTCCTGAAATGAGGCCCATCTCCCGGGTCTTTTTGCTGTTGTGGAGATATCATGCAGATCACGCCCCTCGCCCTTGCTCTTTCCTTCGCCTTCGCTTCGACAGCAGCCGCTGCCCAACCGACCCGGGTCGCACAGTTCGACGCCTGGGGCGTCTATTCCTACGCGGATGGCGGCCAGACGACCTGCTATGCGCTCTCCGTCCCGGTGACGTCGAAACCCTCCAACGTGGACCATGGCGACAACTTCTTTCTGCTCGCCCCTCAAGGATCGTCGGGTTACACGCCCCAGGCCATCATGGGATATCCTTTGAGGGAAGGCTCGGAGGTCAGCGTGAGCGTCGGCAATGATACCTTCCGCCTCGCGCCGAAGGACAATATCGCCTGGGTGCGCGACCAGAGCCGCGAGCCGGTTCTCGTCGATGCCATGCGCGGCGGAAGCGACATGACGCTTGAAGCGATCTCCCGCCGCGGCACCAATACGAGCTATTCCTATTCGCTTCGCGGCGTGACGGCCGCTCTCCAGGAAGTCCGCAAGTGCCGTTGACTGGCGCATGAGACGGTTCAGCACCGGTTGCCTCCTGCCCTCGTCCCTGCTTTCCCTGTGCCTCATCCTCGGCCTTGCCGCACATGAGGCGCATGCGGATCGGGATGCGACCGCCGCCAACCTTGTGGCGGGGTTCAGGAAAGGCCGCGAGACGGGATTCCCGATCCCGCGCTTCGTATCCCTGAAAGCTTCCAAGGCGCATATGCGCGTCGGTCCTTCCACGGATTATGCGGCGGTCTGGACCTATTCGGCCCGCGGCCTGCCCGTGGAAATTACCGAGGAATACGGAAACTGGCGGCGCATCCGGGATCCGGACGGAGTGACAGGATGGATGTTCGCCCCTTTACTCTCGAGCCGCCGCACGGCCGTCGTCGGTCCGTGGATAAAGCAGCCCATCCCGCTGCGATCCGCTCCGTCGCGAAACGCTCGCATAGTCGCCCGCCTGTCCGCCGAAGTCCGGCTCGACCTTGACCACTGCGACGGAAGCTGGTGCGAAGTCTCGCTGCAGAAGCGACGCCTGAGCGGCTTTGTCGAACAGGGTTCGCTCTGGGGTGTTTATCCCGGTGAGACGATCGAATAGCGCAGAAAGCCTACTGCACGACGAAGCAGTTCATCGCTTTCGACTGCAGAACCGAGCAGGCCTGCGTGGCCGCCGTTCGGTCGGCGAAACCGACGAAGCGGGCGCGGAAGAACTCCTTGCCGCTATCTGCATAACTCTCGACGCTCGGCGCTATCTGACCGAAATCAGCCGAAAGCAGCGGCAGTGCCTTTTCGAGCAGGGCAGAGGCCGCCTCCCGGCTGCCGGCCGCGGCGATCTGGATGCGCCAGAGCGGTCCTATGGATTCCCGCGGCGTCGCGGAGAGACTGGCGATCGAAGCCCTAGCCGGCGGAGCACCAAGGGTGATCTCCTTCGGCGGAGTGGCGAACGCGAGCGGAACAGTACCTTCCGCCGGCCGCTTCTGGGTCTCGAAAGCCACGAGACCACCGGGAGCCGTACCGGTTCCCGGTACATACTGATCGAGAAGCTCCGCCATCCGGTCGTCGCGCTTGCGCGCGGTCTTGCCTCCGAGGACGACGCCGATCACCCGTCTTCCGTTGACGTTCACGGCGCTCGCGATGTTGAAACCGGATGCGCCGATATAACCGGTCTTGATTCCATCCATGCCCGGATAGCGGTACATAAGGTTGTTGTGGCCGGAGATCTTCTTGCCGCGGAACTCGAAGGATCGCAGAGAAAACAGTTGATATTCCTTGGGGAAATCCCGGATGAGCGCCAGCGCCAGCATCGCCATGTCGCGCGCCGTCGTCACCTGCGCCTTGTCCGGCAGGCCGGAGGCATTGCGGAACACCGTCCGTCTCATGCCGAGCGCGCGGGCTTTCTTCGTCATCATCTCTCCGAAACGCGCTTCCGAGCCGCCGAGATGATCGGCCATCGCCGCGGCCGCGTCATTGGCCGAGCGCACCGCCATGGCAAGGACCGCTTCACGAACCGTGATCGTCTGGCCAGCCGGCACGCCGAGCTTGAAGGGGACCTTGCGCGCTGCATTCGGCGTCATGACGATCTCCTCGTTCCACGAGAGACGCCGGTCGCGCAGCGCTTCGAAGGTCATGTAGAGCGTCATCATCTTGGTCAGCGATGCCGGGTGATTGATGACGTCGGCATTCTCCGACGCCAGAACTTTGCCGCTCCTCGCATCGTAGATGAAATGCGCATAGCCCGCCTCGGCCGCCCGGACGGTGCCAAGGAAGATGACAGCCAGGGACAGGAGTGTCAAAACCCGCCGGATCCGAAACATCTTTCACCCTCTCCAATTTACCGCGAAGAATATGACAAGGAAGGTGGTGCGAAAATGACGCCGCTTGAATTTAATTCAAGTTTTCGCCCGATAGTTAATCAAGTTTAAAGAATCAGCCCTCGACCAGCGTCCGTCTCACCGCGTCCTTCCAGCCGCGAATCTTCGTTGCGCGCGTCTTTTCGTCCATTTCCGGTTCGAATCGTCGCGACCGCGCCCAGCTCTTTGCGAAAGCCTGTTTATCCGGCCAGACACCTGCCCTCGAACCCGCAAGCCATGCTGCGCCGAGCGCAGTGGTTTCAAGGATGGTCGGACGATCGACCGGCGCATCGAGCAGGTCGGACAAGCGCTGCATCGTCCAGTCCGAGGCGACCATGCCGCCATCGACGCGCAACACTGTCGCCCCGTCGAAGGAGCGCCAGTCCTTCTGCATCGCATCGAGCAGGTCACGGGTCTGGTAGCAGACGGCTTCCAGCGCCGCACGGGAGAGTTCGGCCGGGCCGGTCGCCCGCGTCAGGCCGAAGATCGCGCCGCGCGCCTCCGCGTCCCAATAGGGCGCGCCAAGCCCGGTGAAGGCCGGCACGAGATAGACGTCCTGAAGCGGATCGGCCTCGGCCGCCAGGTCGCCCGACTGGGAAGCCTTTTCGATGACGCCAAGCCCGTCGCGCAGCCATTGCACGGCGGCGCCGGCGATGAAGATCGAGCCCTCCAGCGCATAGGTTGTCTCACCGTCGAGGCGGTAGGCGATCGTCGTGAGCAGCCGGTTCTTCGAGCGCACCAGGTCCACCCCGGTATTGAGCACCGCAAAGCACCCGGTGCCGTAAGTGGATTTCATCATGCCCGGTTCGAAACAGGCCTGCCCGATGGTCGCCGCCTGCTGGTCACCTGCAACGCCGAGAATCGGGATCGCTGCGCCGAACAGGCTTTCGTCGGTGATACCGAAGTCGTCGGCGCAGTCCTTGACCTCCGGCAGCATGGCGACCGGGATGCGCAGGATTTCGAGCAGGTCTTCGTCCCAACGATTGTCGGCGATGTTGTAGATCAGCGTACGCGACGCGTTGGTCGCATCGGTGACGAAGCTGCGGCCGCCGGTGAGCCGCCAGATGAGGAACGTATCGATCGTGCCGAAGCAGAGTTCGCCCTTGGCAGCCCTCGCCCGCGTGCCCTTCACATTGGCAAGCATCCAGGAGAGCTTGGTGCCGGAGAAATAAGGGTCGAGCAGCAGACCGGTGCGGCGGGTGAAGAGCTTTTCCAGCCCCTGCCGCTTCAGCTTCTCGCAATAGCTTGCAGTACGGCGATCCTGCCAGACGATGGCATTGTGGATCGGCTTGCCGGTCTCTCGCTCCCAGACGACGACGGTCTCGCGCTGATTGGTGATGCCGATCGCGGCGATGTCCTTGGCCTCGACACGTGCTTCCTTGAACGCCTGGCCGACAGTCCAAAGCACGCTTTCCCAGATTTCCTCCGGATCATGCTCCACCCAGCCGGATTTCGGGAATATCTGGGTGAATTCCTTCTGGCCGATACCGGCGATCTTCATGTCGCCGTCGAAAACGATCGCCCGCGTCGAGGTCGTTCCCTGATCGATCGCCAGAACATAACCCGCCATGCCAATCCTCCCTGAGCCATGCGAAATTCCTTGGCTCAGGGTTTGAACAGAAGGCGCCGCAGACTGTCAAACGAAAACGCTGGCGCTTGGCTCGGCCAATGCCGCGAAAATAAGCGTGTTCACTCCTGCCCGTTAAAGGCCCGTTCCAGGGTCGCGATATCGAGCTTGACCATCTTGAGCATGGCTTCGGTGGTGCGCCTGGCCTTTTCCCGGTCTGGATCGGCGGTCATGTCGGCAAGCACGCGTGGCAGGATCTGCCAGGACAGGCCCCAGCGGTCCTTCAGCCATCCGCACTGCGCCGCCGTGCCGCCATTGTCGAGAAACGCATTCCAGACGCGATCGATCTCCTCCTGGGTGTCGAATTCCACGCCGATGGAAAAGGCGTGATTGAACCGGTCCATGGCGCCGGCTTCGAAAGCCAGGAAATTCTGCCCGCCCAGTGTAAACTCTATGATGATGACGCTGCCGGGCGGCCCGCTGTAAGTCTCCGCCGCCAGAGACGTATTCCGATTGATGCCGGAATTCGGGATAATCGACGTGTAGAAGTCGACGGCCTTGGTGACCTCTTTCTCGAACCAAAGATTTGAAACGACTCGAGTCATGTGTCTCTCCTTCATGTGGTGACCGCATCTTGCCGTCAAAGGACGACCGAGCTTCGCCCTTTCCGACAACATGACGCCGGGCAACGGCAAATTTTCAGGCCCGATTGCCATTCAGGCCGATTTGCGCATAACCTGCCCTTCGTTGCGGCGCACAAGAACGCCGCAGTTTCAGGGAGATATCGGCATGACCAGAACCGTCGTCGTCACCGGCTCAACGAGCGGCATCGGGCTCGGCATCGCGAAGGCATTCGCGACCGAGGGCGCCAATGTCGTCATCAACGGTTTCGGGCCGGCGGACGAGATCGAGGCGACGCGCAAGCAACTCGACGGCTTGGGCGGCGGCGCTGTCCTCTATCACGGCGCCGACATGACCAAACCCGCAGAGATCGAGGATCTGATCGCCACTGCGGCGAAGAATTTCGGCACCGTCGACGTGCTCGTCAACAATGCCGGCATCCAGCACGTGGCGAAGATCGAGGAGTTCCCGCCGGAAAAATGGGACCAGCTGATCGCCATCCTGCTGTCCTCGGCTTTCCATACCATGCGCCACACGATCCCGCTGATGAAGAAAGCGGGCCCGGGGCGCCCAGGGGGCCGCATCATCAACATCGCATCCGCGCATGGGCTGGTCGCCTCGCCGTTCAAGGCCGCCTATGTCGCAGCCAAGCACGGTATCATGGGTTTGACGAAGACGGCGGCGCTGGAACTTGCGCAGTCGGGGATTACCGTGAACGCCATCTGCCCCGGTTTCGTCTGGACACCGCTGGTGGAAAAACAGATCCCGGATCAGGCCCGCGAGAAGGGCATCAGCGAGGACGAGGTGAAGGATCAGATCATGCTGCGATTGCAGGCGACGAAGGAATTCGTCGGCATCGAGGAAGTGGCGGCCGCCGCACTCTATCTCGCAAGCGATGCGGCACGGAGCATAACCGGCACACATATATCCATCGACGGCGGCTGGACGGCGCAGTAATATGGCCGGTTGGAACCCTGTCGAGATCAACCTGAAGCCGGCAACGGCGGACGAAGGAGACAAATGCACGAAGCCATCCGCTTCATCCTGAACAGAGAAGACGTCACCCTTGGAGATTTCGGGCCGACAGAGACCCTTCTCGATTACTTGCGCCTGAGGCGGCGGCTGACGGGAACCAAGGAAGGCTGTGCCGAAGGCGACTGCGGCGCCTGCACGGTGCTGGTCGGACGACTGACGGAACTGGGCCTGCGCTACGAAAGCGTCAACGCCTGCATCCGTTTTCTGGGCTCCCTGCACGGCACGCACGTGGTAACCGTCGAGCATCTCGCCGGCGATGACGGCACGCTGCATCCCGTCCAGCAGGCCATGGTCGATTGCCACGGCTCGCAGTGCGGCTTCTGTACCCCCGGCTTCGTGATGTCGCTCTATGGCCTCTGGCTCTCCAACGCCGCCCCGACGCGGGCCGATGTCGAAAGCGCGCTGCAGGGCAATCTCTGTCGCTGCACCGGTTACGAACCGATCGTGAAGGCCGCCGAACAGGTCTCAGCAAGCCGGCCGAGCGCACTCTTCGACCCGCTGGAACGCGACCGCACCGAAATCATGGCGAAACTCTGGTCGATCCGTTCCGAGATGGAGACGATCGTGGTGAAGAAGGACGGCGCGCATTCGATCGTGCCGGCTTCGGTCTCTGCCCTGACGGATATCCTGGCGGAAGAGCCGGACGCGACGATCGTTGCGGGCGCCACCGATGTCGGCCTGTGGGTCACCAAGCAGATGCGGCATCTCGACCCAGTGATCTTCATCAATCATCTCACCGAACTCCAGTCGATCGCCTCGGACGAGACCGGCATCGCCATCGGCGCCGGTGTGAGCTACACCCAGGCCCTCGATACGCTCTCGGATGAACTGCCCGCCTTCGGCCGGCTGATCGACCGAATCGGCGGACAGCAGGTGCGCAACATGGGCACGATTGGCGGCAATATCGCCAACGGTTCTCCGATCGGCGACACGCCGCCCGCGCTGATCGTGCTCGGCGCCGAACTGACGCTCCGCACTCACGCCGGCCGGCGCACCATCCCGCTCGAGGACTTTTTTCTGGCCTATGGCAAGCAGGACCGGCTGCCGGGCGAATTCGTCGAGAAGGTCTTCGTACCGCGCCCGGCGAAAGACGACCATTTCGCCGTCTACAAGATCTCCAAGCGCCGCGACGAGGATATCTCCGCGCTCTGCGGCGCCTTCAGCCTGACGCTCGACGGCGACGGCAAGGTTGAAAACATCCGCATCGCCTTCGGCGGCATGGCGGCCACCCCGAAACGGGCGAGGCATGTGGAGGAGGCGCTTCTCGGCAAGGCCTGGAGCTGGGGCGTCATCTCGGCAGTGCGCGATCTTTTCGACGAGGATTATACGCCGCTCACGGACTGGCGGGCGACGGCAGCATATCGCAGCCTCGCAGCCAAGAATCTGCTGACCCGTTTCTTCCTGGAAACCGCCGGCCAGCCCCAGGAACTGCGCCGCTTCGAACTGGAGGAGGCGTGATGATGGACAAGTCGACCTTCGAGACCAAATCCGTCATCAACGGCCCGATGCATGCGGCGCTGAAACATGACTCCGCGCATAAGCATGTCACCGGAAGTGCCGAATATATCGATGACATTCCGGAGCCTGCCGGCACGCTGCACGGCGGCCTCGGCCTCTCCGACCGGGCTCATGCGGAAATCGTCTCGATCGACCTTTCCGCCGTGAAGGCCGCACCGGGTGTCGTCTGGGTGATGACGGCAGAAGACATCCCGGGCATCAACGACGTCGCCTCCACGGGCCGGCATGACGAGCCGCTGCTCGCCACGGCCGAAGTGCAGTTCCACGGCCAGCCGATCTTTGCCGTCATTGCGGAGACGCGCGACCAGGCTCGCCGAGCCGCAAAGCTTGCCCATATCGAATATCGCGACCTGCCGCACTGGACCGATATCGACACCGCCCGCGCGAACAACGCACCAAACGTCATCGAACCGATGACGTTGAAACGTGGCGAGCCGGAAACGGAGATCGAGAAGGCGCCGCTGCGCGTCCAGGGTCACATGTATATCGGCGGCCAGGAACATTTTTACCTGGAAAGCCATATCGCCATGGCAATACCCGGCGAAGACGACGAAGTGACCGTCTGGTCCTCCACCCAGCACCCGAGCGAGGTGCAGCACATGGTGGCGCATGTTTTGGGCGTCGCCAACAATGC
Organism: Neorhizobium phenanthreniclasticum; assembly: GCF_040066075.1. Lineage (NCBI taxonomy): Bacteria > Pseudomonadati > Pseudomonadota > Alphaproteobacteria > Hyphomicrobiales > Rhizobiaceae > Neorhizobium > Neorhizobium phenanthreniclasticum. The sequence continues at coordinate 4,937 of NZ_JBEAAL010000005.1, read as the reverse complement.
GGTGACGGTCCAGACCCGGCGCATGGGCGGCGGTTTCGGCGGCAAGGAAACGCAGGGAAACCAGTTTGCCGCACTTGCGGCAGTCGCCGCCAGGAAACTGAAGCGGGCGGTGAAATTCCGTCCCGACCGCGACGAGGATATGTCGATCACCGGCAAGCGGCACGATTTCCGCGTCGACTATGACGTCGCCTTCAGCAAGGAGGGCCTGATCCAGGCGGTCAACGCCACCTATGCGGCACGATGCGGCTTTTCCGCCGACCTCTCCGGCCCCGTGACCGACCGTGCCCTCTTCCACGCGGATTCCAGCTACTATTATCCGCATGTTCGCCTCACCTCGCAGCCGCTCAAGACCCACACCGTCTCCAATACCGCGTTTCGCGGTTTCGGCGGCCCGCAGGGCATGGTCGGCGGCGAGCGGATTATCGAGGAGATCGCCTATGCCGTCGGCAAGGACCCGCTTGAGATCCGCAAGCTGAATTTCTACGGCCTCCGGGGTTCCGGGCGGACGGTGACGCCCTACCACCAGGAGGTCGAAGACAATATTGTCGCCCGCATTGTCGAGGAGCTGGAGGCCTCGTCCGACTATCAGGCCCGGCGCCAGGCAATCCTCGAATTCAATGAAAACAGCCCGGTGATCCGCAAGGGCATTGCGCTGACTCCGGTGAAATTCGGCATCTCATTCACCATGACCGCCTATAACCAGGCGGGCGCGCTGGTGCACATCTATCAGGACGGTTCGATCCATCTGAACCATGGCGGCACCGAAATGGGCCAGGGCCTCTACACCAAGGTGGCTCAGGTGGTGGCGAACACGTTCCAGGTCGATATCGACCGGGTGAAGATCACCGCGACGACGACCGGCAAGGTGCCGAACACCTCTGCCACCGCCGCCTCTTCCGGCTCGGATCTCAACGGCATGGCGGCCTATGACGCTGCGCGCCAGCTCAAGGAGCGGCTGATCCAGTTCGCCGTGCGGCAATGGAAAGTGGCGCGTGAAAAGATCGAGTTCCTTCCGAACCGGGTGCGGATCGGCAGCGAAATCGTACCCTTCGACACGCTCGTCCGGGCCGCCTATTACGACCGTGTGCAGCTTTCCGCCACGGGCTTCTACAAGACGCCCAAGATTCACTGGGACCGCCGGGCCGGGCGCGGGCGGCCTTTCTACTATTTCGCTTACGGCGCCGCAGCTTCGGAAGTGTCAGTCGACACGCTGACCGGCGAATATCTCGTCGAGCGTACCGACATCCTCCACGACGTCGGCAAGTCCTTGAACCCGGCGATCGATATCGGCCAGATCGAGGGCGGATTCATACAGGGCATGGGCTGGCTGACGACCGAGGAACTGTGGTGGGATGCAAGGGGGCGGCTCAGGACTCATGCGCCGTCGACCTACAAGATCCCGCTCGCCTCCGACCGGCCGAAGGTCTTCAACGTGAAGCTCGCCGAGTGGTCGGAAAATGCCGAACCGACGATCGGCCGCTCCAAGGCGGTCGGCGAGCCGCCCTTCATGCTGGCGATCTCGGTCTTCGAGGCGATCTCCATGGCGGTGGCAAGCGTCGCTGACTATTCGGTCTGCCCACGCCTCGACGCACCGGCCACACCCGAGCGCGTGCTGATGGCGGTTGAACGGCTGAAGGCGATGGGGTGAGACGCAAACCTTGCTGATCCGGACCGAACTCCCCAGCGACGAAGACGCGATCCACGAGCTGACGGCAACGGCTTTCGCACCGATGCCATACAGCAACGGATCGGAGGCTCCGATCATTCGCGCGCTGCGCAGTTCGGGTGACCTCACTTTGTCTCTGGTTGCCGAAGAGGATGGCGTCGTCATAGGCCATGTCGCCTTCTCGCCGGTCACCATCGACGGTGTCCATGACGACTGGTATGGTCTTGGCCCGATATCCGTGCAGCCGGAAAGACAGCGCCAGGGCATCGGAAAGGCACTTATCAGTGAAGGATTGAAGAGGTTGAAGGAACGCGGTGCGGGCGGTTGCGCTTTGATTGGCAATCCCGAAGTCTATCGTGGGTCCGGTTTTGAGAGTGACGGCCTGCTCGTTTACGGCGATCTGGATCGCCGCTACGTGCAGCGGATTGTGTTCTCTGGCCCATCGCCGCGCGGTGTATTAAAATTTGCCGACGCATTCGAGGCAGGCGCCGATCAGCCTGGTTCGTAAGCTTCGTTTGGGAACCCGGCTCAACCATGCATGACCTCCCCCTCCCCATCTTCATCGCCACCCACCCCGGCGCGATCCTGGTCGAGGTCACAGAGGCGAAGGGTTCGACGCCGCGGGAGGTGGGTGTCTTCATGCTGGTGGCGGAGACGGCGATCTGGGGGACGATCGGCGGCGGGCAGTTCGAATACATGGCGATCGACAATGCCCGCGCGATGCTATCGGGTGGCGGCGAGACGGTGATGGACATCCCGCTCGGCCCGGAGATCGGCCAATGTTGCGGCGGTCGCACGCGGCTGATCTTCACCCCGATGACGCCGGCGCTCGCCGAAAAGCTTGAAAGCCGCATGAAAAATGAAGAGGAAGAGCGGCCCGCGGTTTATCTCTTCGGTGCCGGCCATGTCGGCCAGGCGCTGGCCAGGGCACTGACGCCGTTGCCTTTCGCGGTCACCGTGGTCGAGACGCGCGCAGAGGCGCTGGAGGATCTGCCGGGAAACGCGGCGAGACACCTGACCGCCGTGCCGGAGGCGTTCGTGGCCCGGATTCCAGCTGGTGGTGCCGCGGTCATCCTCACCCACGACCACGCACTGGATTTCCTGATCGCCCAGCGTGCGCTATCGCGAACCGACCTTGCCTATGTCGGCATGATCGGCTCGGCCACCAAGCGCGCCACGTTTGCGAACTGGCTGAAGCGGGAGGGCGGCGACGAAAAAATGCTCTCCCGCCTCGTCCTGCCGATTGGCGGCTCCACAGTCAGGGACAAGCGTCCGGCGGTGATCGCGGCATTGGTGGCCGCCGAGCTTCTGGAAACCTGCGCTGCCCGAGAAAAGCAGGGTTCAAAGCGGCAGGTCCCGAACGCATGATCGGCGCTTCGCCTCCCAGAAAGCCTCGGCACGGTCGAACGGCAAGGCTTCGCCGAGCCCGACATCCGACCGCAGCTCGACCGGCAGCTTAGGCACGCGCCAGAGGCCGGGCCTGACGAGCTGACGAAGGTAACGGCCGAAGGCGCGCCAGACGCCGCCCGGGCGGATGGATTGTAAGGACACGGACAGAGCCTGTGCGGACAGCATGGTCGCTCCACATTGATGAACTTGTGTTGTTGGATCGGCTGAGGAATGCGCCGGATTGCCGGCGAATTCCAATTCAAATACAGTGGCTCGCGATCAAGAGAACTTATGATGAAGCTGTCGCGCCGCTTTCCGCTGAATGCACTCCGGGTTTTCGAGGCGGTCGCGCGCCTGGAAAACTTCACCCGTGCCGCGGACGAACTCGGCATGACCCAAACGGCGGTGAGCTACCAGATCAAGCTTCTGGAGGATCATCTCGGCGACGCGGTCTTCATCCGCAGGCCGCGGGCGCTGCAGCTCACCGAAACTGGGCGCAACCTCCTGCCCAACGTGGCCGAGGCTTTTTCCCTGTTGTCGGAAGCGGTGCAGGAGGCGCGCGGCACGAGGGAGGAGACGCTGGAGATCCACTCTCCGCCGACCTTCGCCTCGCAATGGCTCTCGCTCCGTCTCGGTGCCTTTCGCGCAGCCCATCCGCAGATCTCGGTACGGCTCCTGCGCAACATGGCACACGAGCACACGGCGTTCTCCGATATTGCCATCCAGATCGCGGCGGAGCCTCCGAGGGGGATGATCTGCCATCCACTTCTGCGCCTGAATTTCGCACCCATGCTGGCGCCGCGGCTGGCGGAAAGCATTGGCGGCATCAGCCAGCCTGCGGACCTTCTGAAGCTGCCCTGGATTTCCGAGATCGGCGGCTGCTGGCTTGACTGGTTCGAAGCCGCCAACATCGACCCCGCGCCGATCAAGCCGTCCAGCCTCGACGCTTTGGGCGCGCTCGATCTGGAGGCGAAGGCCGCGATATCGGGTCATGGCGTGGCGATGCTCACGCCCTTTTTCTTCAGGGACGACCTGGCGACAGGACGATTGGTCCAGCCGTTCGGCCTTTCTGTCTGCGACGAGAAGACCTACTGGCTCACCTATCCGCAGGCCCGGCGAAATTCCGCGAAGATCAAGGCTTTCCATGCGTGGATCGCCGAAACCCTCTCGAACGATCTCGCTTCTGACGGTGCCGGGGCAATCGTCGCAGCGTAGCACTATAGTGTCGGCGGTCGTTCCATCGGCCACCATTGCTCGCGGCGTTCGCACCTCGGCAATGTCTGTCGGGAGGGGCGCCCGTCCATGATGCCGATGTCCCGGAGCTGCTGCTCCGTCATTTCCTCTTTCTCGACGCGGTTTCTCCGAGCCCGCTCGCTACGGACCGGAATGTCAAAGTGGTCGCTCAGGCTCCACAAGCGCGCAAAAAGCGCAGGCATACCATGGGTCATGGCTCCTTCTCCTCCGGTTCTCACCGGTATTCGATTGATGACTATGAAAGCAGGATGCGCCGGATTATGCTGGTTTTCCAACGAAGATTTCGTCTGCATAGATCAAGAGAGCTTATCCATGAAAATGTCGAAGCAGTTTCCTTTGAATGCACTGCGCGTATTCGAATCCGCTGCCCGGCAGATGAGCTTCACCAAGGCCGGCGAGGAACTGGGCCTCACCCAGACGGCGGTGAGTTACCAGATCAAGCTTCTGGAGGGCACGATCGGCGAGCCGCTCTTTCTGCGCCGGCCGCGGCAGGTGACGCTGACGGAATCCGGCGAGCGGCTGGCCCCGAGGATCACCGAAGCTTTCGGTATCATGAGCGAGGCGATCACCAGCCTCAGGGACACATCGGAAGGCACGCTGATCATCCATTCGACCGCGACTTTTGCTG